>CAZKWG010000157.1:0-12329 GCA_964556105.1 uncultured Enterobacterales bacterium
CGACGCGAGCGTGGAGGCGGCGCTGGCCGAGGTGGCGCGCGGCTATGTTGCGCTGCAGCAAGCACGCGAGGCCATCATCGCCGCCGAGGCCCAACGGAAGAACGCCGAGCGCCTCGCCGAGCTGGCGGCGCACCGCGTCGCGCTGGGCGCCGCGCCAGCCATCGACGCGTCGCGCGGCGCGCTGGGGGTGCGCAGCGCGATGGGGGCGCTCCTCGCGGCGCGGCTGAGCGAGGAGCAGGCGCGGCTGGCCCTCGTGGAGCTGCTGGCCCTGGACCGGACAGACCTGGAGCCGAGCCAGGCCACGCCCCTCCTCGCCCCCGCCGCCCTGCCCGACGACGCCGCGCTCGAGGCGGCCCTCCTGGCGGCCCAGGACCGGCGGCCGGAGCTGCTCAGCCTGCGCGCGGCCCTCCTCGCGGCGACGGCCGACCGCCAGGCCGTGGGTCGGGACGGGCTGCCCTCGCTCTCCGCCGCCGCCGAGCTGAGCGCGATTCAAACCCTGAGTGGAGATCTCTACGCGCCCGTCGCCACGGTCTCGGCGCTGGCGACCCTGCCCCTCTTCGAGGGTGGAGGCCGTCTCGCGCTGCTCGAGGTCAGGCGCGCCGCCGAGGACGAGCTCCGCGTCACGCTGGAGGCGGAGGAGCGCGCGGTCGCGTCCGAGCTGCGGCTCGCCCTGACCAGCCTGCGCTACGCCGCCGACGCGCTCGCGCTCTCCGAGGACGCCCGCGCCCTGGCCGAGGACGAGCTGAGCCGCGCCGAGAGCCGCTACGCCGCCGGGGAGGGCAGCAGCCTGGAGGTGGTCTCCGCCCAGGCCGGGCTGGCGGCGGCGGCGCAGCGGCGGGTGGACGCCCTGGCCAGCTACAACCGGGCGGTGATCGCCTGGGCTGTCGCCAACGGCGAGGTGCGAGGGATGGCGCGTTAGCGGGCGCGGAGGATCGATCGCCGAAATTCTCCATCACACGCGGGCGGCTCGCGCCATGCAGGGGTGGAGGTCAATCATGCGACTCATCATCCTGTTCCTGCCGGCCTGCCTGAGCACCGGCGACAAGTCCTACGAAGAGGACGACAGCGTCTACTTCGAGGACGCCAGCGTCGTCTGCGACCCGACGGTGTCCGCCTTCGACGACTATTTCCTCTTCGAGGCCTGGACCGGCGGGTCCGCCGTCTCCGTGGACGTGCGCGTGCTGGACGGCGGTGACCTGCTCGACGAGATGGCGATGGAGGAGGCCGACGACGGCTACTGGACCCGCGAGGTCTGGGCGGACGACCTGGGCACCGACTGCGACGCCTTCTACGGCCTGCGCTTCGTCTTCGAGGCCCGCGGCGCCGACGGCAGCGAGGCCGAGGCCGAGGCCGCGGGCTGAGCGTCCACGCTCAGGGAGGTCCGCCCGCTCCCCCGCCACCGCCCCCGCCCCCGCCGCCGCCCCCGCCGCCCCCGCCGCCCGTGTTGGAGCCCTGCAGCGCGTAGCCCGTGCCCACCGCGTCGCTGGGCTCACCCTGAAAGCAGCCGAAGATGTAGGGGAAGCTGAAGGTGGCGTGGTAGGCGTAGCCGTCCGGGCCCTGGTAGCCGTTGCAGCGGTCCAGGTAGACGAAGGCCTGGGCCGAGGTGTCCAGGGCCGCGGTGTCCTGGACCTGGTGGGTGCACCAGGCGTAGTCACGCACGACGCAGCGGCGATCATAGGCGGTGCCCGCGGCGTCCTCGCTGGGGAAGAGCTCGAGGGCGCAGCTCAGGCGGCAGGTGTCGGCGTCGGGGTCCGCGCAGCAGTCGGCGTCCGTGGTGCAGGCGGCGCCCTCGCTGGCCAGGAGCCCGTCGGCGTCCGCCTCGGCCCCCTCCGCGTCCGCCCAGGCGCCGAGGCCCTCGACCGCCCAGGCGCTGCGCGCGCGCTTCACCTCGGCGCAGCTCCCGTCGGCGCTCGCGGACACGCACACGCAGGGGCCCTTGATCGGGTAGCCGTCGTAGGCCCAGCCGATGACGCCCGACGCCTCGGCGCAGTCCGGCTCCAGGGCCCGCGCGAGATCCCATCCCTGCCAGATCTCGTCGTAGTCCGTCGTCGGGACGCCGTCCTCGTCCGTCTCGTAACACTCCTGGTTGATCGCGTGGTGATGGCCGTGGTAGCCGCAGGCGTCCAGCCCCGGCCCGTCGGGCGCGTAGTCGGCCGTGTACGACTCTGGGTAGTAGTAGACGGGCGAGCCCCAGGGGTCGGGATCGGCCGCCTCGTTGGGCCCCAGCGTCGGGGGGCCGCCGATGGTGAGCCCGTTCGAGCCGACGCAGGAGAGCTGGGCGTAGGTGTGCTCGCCGTCCGTGAGGTAGCCGATCTCGGTGGCGGCGCAGCTGCCCGAGGGCTCCGCGGTGGTGCCCGTGGTGGGCGCCAGGACGAGCTGATTGTAGGCGTCCACGCAGCCGTCCAGCGAGGAGACGTCTACGGCGTCCCCTCCCGCGGGCGCGCTCGGGCGGAGCGGGATCCGGTGGATGTACTGGTCGTCGTCGCTGAGCTGGCGCACGGTCAGCGAGCTCCAGTCCCAGTGCGGCAGGGCGTTGGTGGCGACGTAGGCGTGCGCCTCGTCGCAGCGGATCTGCAGGCAGGGGTGGCCCTCGGCGCCCTCGCCCGCGTCGATGGTGACCTCGGCCACGTTCAGCAGGCTCTCGACGATGTGCGCGCCGGCCTCGCCGCAGGTCCCGACCTCGCCCGCGTCCGGGTAGAGCGTAGACAGCTCGGCCCAGGCGTCGGTGCAGGCGTTGTCGGGCAGGGCGCTGTCGGCGCCGCCCGTGTCCGCGGTCTCGGCGGGTTCGACCTTGCTGTCGGCGTCCTCGTCGCCGCAGGCGCCGAGGAGCGAGGGGAGCGCGAGGAGGCAGAGGCGCGAGAGGGCTCGGTTCATCGGGGGGTCTCCGTGGCGAGGGGAAGGATCAGGGCGCGGCGGCGACCGCGGTGAGCGTGGTGTGCTGGCCCAGGTTGGCGAGGAGCTGCACCCAGTCCGCGCCGCCCGTCGCCGTCTCCAGCGCCACCCCGTCGAAGAGGCGGCTCGGGTCGCGGGTGAGCGTGGCCCGCAGCGCGTGACCGTCCTCGAGCTCCGTCCAGGGCAGGGCCTGCGACCAGGCGATGCGCGTCTCGACGGCGAGGGCCCCGGAGGCGCGCTCGCCCAGGGTCCAGCTCCCCTCCAGCCAGAGCGTGTGGTCCTCCTCCTGATCCGGCGAGGGCCCCACGACCCAGGTGACGCCGCACGCCTCGCTGGGCGCGAAGCTCACCTCCAGCGTGGAGGGCGCGAAGGCGTCGAGGGCCTCGTCCACCGGCCCGGCGACGGTCTCGTCCAGCGTCAGGCCGCTGTGGTCGGCGCGGCGGGCGGCGGCGCTCGGCTCCACGCAGCGGCTGAGCGCGGCGCTGAACGTGCGCAGCCCACCGGCGGTGACGTGGACGCGATAGCCGAGGTCAGAGGTCGTGACCCAGCCGCCATCGGGGTCAGCCTCGACGCCGGTCGTGTCCCAGGCCAGGGTGTAGCGCGCCGAGCGCAGCCCCGAGCTGGCGGCGGTGTCGGCGGTCTCGGCGACCGCCTGCGGCGCGGGGGCGCAGGCGCCGAGCGCAAGCCCAGCGAGCAGGCCACGAGTCCGGACGAGCGAGGGCATCGGCGTTCTCCACGGTCCTGTTGGACACGCCGAGGCGCCGATGCGGCAAGACCTCGCGCCGGACTCAGACGCCCAGCTGCGCCGCCACCGCCTCCCAGTCCCGCGCCGGCCTCACCCAGGTGGGCTCGGGACGCGCATCCTCGCCGAACCAGAGCAGGCGCGGCACCAGCCCGCGAAGGTGCTGGAGCACGTCCAGACGGTCGTCGATGAAGGTGTCGAGGCCCAGCTCCCGCGCGTGGTCCGCCTTCTCCGGGCGGCGCAGGCAGAAGCGCAGGTGATCCTCAGGCATCCCCGTGCGCTCGTAGAAGCGCTGGTGCTCCAGCCAGGCCCGCGTCTTCTCCTGCACGGAGGGGCCGCACTTGGAGACCAGCCAGACCTGGCCTTGGACGCGCGCCACGAGGCGGGCGATCACCGCGATCGCGCCGTCGGCCGGCGGGGTGTGGATGGCCTCGGCCAGACGGCTGCCGAGAAAGCGGGTGTCCGCGCGACCGCCGACGCTGGGGCCGATGATCACACGGCCAATGTCGATCCCGATTCGTTCCATGATGTCCTCCATGGGCTTGACATCACCCGCGGAAGACTTCAGAACTACAAGTATGCTTGGAGCATCTATTCAAGGATTCGAGTGATGATCACCCCCCTCCCTGCGGACGAGCCCGGCGCGCTGCGCCTGGAGTGGCTGCGCGGCTGGATCCACGTGGCCGAGCAGCGCAGCTTCACCGCCGCGGCGCGCCGGGCGGGCCTCTCGCAGCCGGCGCTGCACACGCAGATCGGCCAGCTCAGCGCCTGGGCCGGCGAGCCGCTCTACCTGCGAGACGGGCGGCGCCTGCAGGTGACGCCGCGGGGGCAGGAGGTGCTGCGCCTCGCCCGCGCGGTGCTGGGCGAGATCGGGCGCTTCCGCGCGGACGCCCAGGCGGCGCCGGTGGTGCTGAGCGCAGGCCGAGCCACCCACCTCTACCTGCTGGCGGAGCCGCTGCGCCGCTGGGTGGACGAGGGCGGCGCGCTGCGCCTGCGATCCGAGTCAGGAGAGGAGGCGCTCAGCTCGGTCCTGCAAGGGCGCGCTCAGCTCGCCGTCGCGCCCCTCCCCCGCCCCGAAGCGCGGCTGCGCAGCGCACGCTTTCGTTCGGCGGGGGTCGTGGCCGTGCTGCGCCGAGAGGACCCGCTGGCCCGGCAGCGCACGCTCTCGCTGGCCGACCTGGCGGGGCGCGAGCTGCTCCTGCCGCCAGCGCCGCGTCCGCTGCGGCTCAGCGTAGACGCCGCCTTCTCCGCGCAGTCCCTCGCGTCGCGGGTAGTGCTCGAGCTGGAGGGCTGGGATCTCCTGGTCCACTACGCCAGCCTGGGGGCCGGCGTCGCGCTGGTCAACGACTACGTGCCCCTGCCCGAGGGCGCCATGAGCGTGCCGGTGCCCGAGCTGCCCAGGGTCGAGCTGCGCGTGCTCGCCCCGCGCGATCTCAGCGGGCCGGGGCGGGCCCTCTTCGATCGACTGGCCAGCCCATGAGCCGCGCACCCAGAGGCCAGCCCCTCGGCCGGGCGCTCGCGCAGCTCCTGCGCCATGATCCGGCGCGCTATGGCGTGCAGCTCGACGCGGCGGGCTGGGCCGACCTCGACGCCGTGGCGGCGGCGATCCATCAGGACGGCGCCCCGATCGGTCGCGCCACCCTGCTCAGCGTGATCGCCGAGGACAGCAAGGGGCGCTTCGTGCTCTCCCCCGAGGGAGGTCGCGTCCGCGCCGCCCAGGGCCATTCCCTGCCCGTGGATCTGGGCCTGCGACCGGCGCTTCCCCCCGAGCTGCTCTGGCACGGGACGCTCCTCGCGCTGCTCCCGCGGCTCGTCTGCGAGGGCCTGCGGCCGATGCGCCGGCAGCACGTCCACCTCTCCTCGGACCTCGAGACGGCCGAGCGGGTCGCGCGACGCCGGGCAGGGCCCATCGCCCTGCTCGAGGTCCAGGCCGGGCGGATGCAGCGAGAGGGGCTGCCGCTCTACCGCGCAGAGAACGGCGTCTGGCTCGCCGACGCCGTGCCGCCACGCTTCCTGCGCGCGCTCGCTACTCCTTCATCAGCTGCGTCACCAGGTTGAAGGTCGACTCGATCTCGGCCGGCGTCATGGCGCCAGACTTGACGTAGCGGACGGTCCCCGTCTTATCGAGCACGATGACGACCGACTTCTCGTCGCAGTTGCCGAGCGACCAGGCGTCCGCGAGCAGGTGGTTCGGGTCGGTCAGGATCGTGGCGTCGTACTTCGCGATCTTCTTGCGCACGATCGTGCGGATCACGCTGTCGGGCAGCCAGGTGTCCTTCATGTTGGCCACGCCGACGCCGCGGTAGACCGTCTTGTCCAGGTTGGCCGCCTTCAGCTTGTCGGCGAACGGATCGTTCTGGTCGCTCACGTCCGGATCCGAGTAGAAGATCGCCAGCACCTTGGTGCCAAAGTCCGGGATCTTCGCGGCCTGGTCGTTGCCGTCGCGCAGCTCGGGGTTGGTGAGCTTCTGGCCCACGGAGGCGGCGCTGGCGTCGGTGAGGTTCACGCTGAAGACGAGCGCAGCGGCGAGCAGGCCACGGGAGACGGTGCGGAAGAGGCTCATCGGGGCTCCTGAGCGCCACGGGAGAGGGCGCGACTACCAATGTTAACCCGGATCGGGTCGCAAGATTCCAGGCTCGCTCAGGCGGCGCGTTGGGGCGCCTGTCTCCACTCGGACGGGCTCTGACCGACCTCCCGCTTGAAGGCGCGCGAGAAGGCGGCCTCGCTCTGATAGCCGACGGTGTGGGCCACCTCCGCCACGCTGAGCGGCGTGCGCAGGCGCTCGCGGGCCACCACCATCCGCACGCGGGTCAGGTAAGCGCCCGGGGCCTCGCCCATGACCGCGCTCCAGCGCTCGAAGAAGGTCGTGCGCGAGAGGGCGGCGGCGCGCGCGAGGCGCTCGGCGGTCCAGTCGCGCTCGGGGTGACGGTGGAGCAGGGCCAGGGCGGGCTCCAGCCGAGGGTCGGCGCTGGCGCGCAGCCAGCCGTTGGCCGACGCGGAGCTGGCGAAGCCGCGCAGCGCGTGCACCAGCAGCAGCTCCGCCAGGCGCCCCGCCATGTGATGGACGCCCGGCCGCGCCCCGTCCAGATCGGAGGCCAGCAGGCGGGCGGTGGCGGTCATCCAGCTCCCGTGCTCGCCCGCGGCGGCGGCGTGCAGCATGCGCGGCAGGACCGGCAGCAGCAGGGCGCGCCCCTCCCCGGTGAAGCGGAAGCTGCCGCAGAGCACGCGGGTCATGCCCTCGCCCACGCCCGCCTGCACACAGGGCAGCCCGTCCTCGCCCTGGACGCTGGGCAGGCTGCGGATGGGACGCTCGAGCATCCCCGCGTCGCTACGCAGAACGTGTGCGTCGCCGTGGGGCAGGACGACGAAGTCCCCGGCCTCGAGGGGCTGAACCTGGCCATCACAGCAGATCTCCCCTTTCCCCTCTGTGATCACATGAAAGATGGCCCCCGGCCCGCCCGAGGTCGAGACGGCGTAGCGCCCCTGCAGCGCCGCGCGCGAGAAGAGCGCGGACTCGACCCGCGCCAGGGAGAGCACCACGCTGAGCGGATCCATCACGCCTCCGGACGATCGGCACAGAGAAGTGTACCCCCTGCAAGGCGTCCACGCCCGGCCCCCCGCTACAGTGAGAGGGTCTGGAGGTGCTCCATGGGTCGTGTGTACGGTGCTACGGTCGCCAACTTCTTCTTCCCTGGCCTGGGCTACATCATCCTCGGCGATCGCGTCGCGCTGGGCGTCGCCTGGCTGGTCGGCGTGATCGGGCTCACCTACGTCGAGACCAGCCTGAAGCCGCTCGATGCGAATCTCTACATGGCGATGTTCGCCTCGGTGTTCATCATGAACACCGCCTTCGCCATCGACGCGTGGAAGGTCGGCAAGGCGAAATTCGGCAAGGTCTGAGGAGCACGAGATGAGCGCGCCCGATCGGGAGAACCTGGACCTGGACGCCTTCCTGTCCGCGAGCCCGGCGCAGATCTTTCAGCGCTGGGTAGACGGCGAGGGGCACGCCGAGATGACCGGCGCCGCCGCGAGCTCCGACCCACGGCCGGGTGGCGCGTTCACCGCCTGGGACGGCTACATCCGGGGACAGCACGTCGCCCTGGAGCCGCCGGACCGCATCGTCCAGCGCTGGCGCACCGCCGAGTTCCCCGCCGACGCGGGGGACAGCCTGGTGGAGATCACGCTCCAGCCGGAGGGGAGCGGGACGCGGCTGCGCCTCGTCCACACCGAGATCCCCGCCGGACAGGGCGAGAGGTACCGCGGCGGCTGGGAGCGGTTCTACTTTCAGCCGATGCGGGCCTTCTTCGGGGTCAGCGCCCCGCTCACGTCGCCCTGAGCCGGGAGAGCGCCCCGCCGATCCCGCGCCCCATCAGCAGCGCGCCGGCCGCCGAGAGCAGCCCCGCGACGGCGAAGTGGCCGGCATAACCGAGCCGCTCGGCCAGGACGCCGCTCAGCATGGTGCCCAGCATGGTCGCCGCGACGAAGGCGCTCGCCTGCAGCGTGTAGTCGGTGCCGCTCTTCCCGTCGTCGCGCCGGCAGGCCTCCATCATCGCCGTGAACACGGAGACGGTGGCGAGGCCGCTGGCGAAGTGCTCCAGCGCGGCGGCGGGGAGGAGCATCGCGCGACCGCCGACGCCCAACGCGGGCAGCGCCCACAGCGCGATGGAGAGGCTCTGCGCGAGGCCAAAGACCAGGACGGCCCTCGGGATCCCCATCCAACGCACGGCCAGACCGCCGAGCAGCGCCCCCGCGCCGCCCGCGGTGAAGCCGACAAGGCCCAGCAGCGCGCCGACCTCGGAGAGGCCCATGCCCTGATCCACCAGGAAGGGTCGGAGCATGCCGCTGGCCAGCGCCTCGCCGAGCTTGAAGACGACGAGCAGCCCGAGCCAGCCGCCCATTCCCGGCCGCCACGCCGCCTCCGCCAGATCGCGCAGGGGGTGGAAGGTCTGGGGGGGCATTGCGACCAGCGGGCGCTCGCGGTGGAGGAGCACGGGCACGCTGGCCAGCACGAGCAGCCCGGACATCCCGAGGAAGGTGGGCGTCCAACCATGGTGATCGAAGACGACCAGCAGCGCGCCGCCGCCGATGATCATCCCGAGACGGTAGGCCGCGACCTGCAGCCCGTTGCCCAGCCCGCGCTCCTCGGGCTCGAGCAGCTCCACGGCGAGCCCGTCGGTGGCGATGTCCTGGGTCGCGGCCAGCAGGTTGGCGATGAAGGTGCCGAGGGCGACGAGCAGCAGCGCCTCGGTGGGCTCGACCCCCGCCAGCAGCGCCATGGTCAGCGCCGCCAGCGCCTGAAGCGGCAGGAGCCAGGCCCGCCGCCGCCCCAGCCCCAGCGCCCCCATGGGCGTCGCGTCGACCAGCGGCGCCCAGAGGAGTTTCAACATCCACGGCAGGGCCAGCACGCTGGCCGCGCCGATGGCCGGCAGCGAGAGCCCCTCCTCGCGCAGCAGCACGGGCAGGGCCTGGACGAAGAAGCCGTACGGCAGCCCCTGAGAGAGGTAGAGGCTGCCCAGCAGCAGGAGCCGCCGCGGGGCGCCCTCCCTCATGGGAGCAGGCCGGCGCTGGCCAGGAAGACGTCGATATCCTTCCCGATGGTCGCCTTGTCCGTGCGCACGTACCGCGAGAACAGGATGTGGTTGCCGTCCGAGATGGGCACCATCCGGCTGGCGGGGTGAGGGCCCTCCGAGCCACCGAAGCGGGCGAAGGCGGCCTTCATGACGTCCAGGCTGACGATGGTGTCCTGGTGCGCCTCGTCCTTGTAGTAGTAGAAGAGCAGCGCCGGCGCCCGGACCGCGTCAAAGGTCTCGTCCGTCGCCGTGAAGCGCCGCAGGCTGGCGAGCTGGAAGAGGGCGTCGTAGCGCTGCTCGATGGTCCAGTACCGCTCGTAGCCCTCCTGCTTGCGCTGCTCGGGGTCGGTGGTCCAGCCGGCGTTGCGCACCTCGCCGAAGGCCGCGCGGATCAGGGGCGGGCCGATGGGGCGGTCGATGAGCAGGGCGGCGGCGGGATCTCCGAAGCCGTAGAAGGGGGCGGCGAGGATGAGCCCCGCCACCTGCTCCGGGTGCCGCGCCGCGAGCCAGGTGGCGAGCAGGCCGCCCGTGCTGCTGCCGATGAGCAGGACCTGCTCGCCCAGCTGCATAGCCGCTTGAAAGGTCTCTTCGACGTTGTCCAGGTAGTCGTCGAGGCCCGCCGCGGCGTGGGCGTCCATGTCGTCCAGCCCGTGGCCGGGCAGCCGCCCGTAGAGCGTGTTCGCCCCGAGCTTCGCGGCGACCGGCTCCACCACCGCCTCGCCCTCGGCCCGGCTCGCGCCGAAGCCGTGCAGGTAGAGGATGGCGGTGGGCGTGCGCTCCGGCGAGACGCGGGCCAGGCGCTCCTCGTTGCCCGGTCGAACGCCGAGGCGCTGGCTCTCGGCGATCTTCGCCGCGACCCAGGCGTCTACCGGGCCCACGGCCGGGACGGCGGGCGTGTACGAGAGCGGGCGCGGCCAGAGCCCGAAGGCGGCGAGCGCCAGGAGGAGCAGGGCCGCGAGCGCGAGCAGGCGTCGTCGGGTCAAGCGCGCTCCACCGGCAGCCCCTCGGCGTTCCAGCGCAACATCCCGCCCGCCAGGTTGGCGACGCGGGCGAACCCGGCCTTCTCCAGGATCAAGGAGGCCTGGGCCGAGCGCGCCCCGGAGCGGCAGGTGGTGATGATCACGCGATCGCGGGGCAGCGCGTCCAGCCCGCCGCGGAGCTGCCCGAGGGGGAGCAGCGTGGCCCCCGGGACGTGGCCCAGCTCACCCACGAACTCTTCGGGGGAGCGCACGTCCACCACCAGCACGCCGCCGCCCTGGTGGGCGACCCAGGCGGGCTCGACCTCGGCGACGCCGGCGTAGCTGCGCGAGACCGGGCCCCAGTCCACCTCGCCGGGCAGCGCCGCGTCCGTGAGCGGTCGCCCGCAGCGCAGGTTGCCGGGCACGGCGACATCCAGCTGGGCTGGATGCGGCAGGCCCAGGTTCTCCATGGTGCCGACGAAGTCGCCTTCGGCCTTGTCGGCCCCGAGGCGCGGGTTGAAGGCGCGCTCCTCGGCGACGGTGGTGACGGTGCGGCCCTGGTAGTCGTGGCCGGGGTACAAGAGGGTGTCGTCGGGCAGCGAGAGGATGCGGTCGCGCACCGACCGGAAGAGCTGGCAGGCGTCGCCCTGCTGGAAGTCCGTCCGCCCCGCGCCGCGGATGAGCAGCGCGTCGCCGGTGAACGCCATGCGCGGCTGGTCGAGCACATAGGTGACGCAGCCGCTGGTGTGGCCGGGGGTGGCGCGCACGCTGAGCGTGTGGCGCCCGAAAGAGACCTGCGCGCCGTCGTCGAGCAGCGCGTCCGCGCCCTCGGCGCCGCTGTGCTGGGAGAGCAGGATGCGGCTTCCGAAGCGGCGCTTCATCAGCCAGGCGCCCGTGACGTGGTCGGCGTGGACGTGGGTCTCCAGCGTCGCCAGCAGGGTCAGGCCCAGCTCGCGCACCAGGGCCGCGTCGCGGACGTGCTGCTCGAAGACGGTGTCGATCAGCACCGCCTCGCGGGTGACCGCGTCGGCCAGCAGGTAGGTGTAGGTGGAGGAGCGCGAATCGTAGAGCTGTCGGAAGATCATGACCTCACCCCACCCTCACTCGTCGCAGACGTAGCCTTCGACCTCGAGCGCGTCGACCAGATGGTAGTTCGTCGCCGCCCCGGTCGCGGCGGTGAAGCCGATATAGGCCGGGAACGAGCTGAGCACCGGGACCTCCTGATCGATGTAGGTGATGCCGTCCACGGCCACCGTCATCCAGTCCTCGTAGACCGTCACCGACATCGTGTGCCAGGCGCCGTCCTCCATCTCCGGCAGGGTGGCCGAGACCACCGGCGCGGGCATGTAGCCGTCCAGGAGCAGCGAGAGGTGGTCCTCGGAGGTCGGATCGTTGTTCTCCGCGTTGTACCAGGTGTCCACCTCCAGGCTCCAGCCCGGGAGGCCGCCGTAGCCGATGCCGCCGCCGGTAGAGCCGACGTAGGTGCTCATGCGCGTCGTGTCGAGGGCGGTGAGCGACATGCCGTCCGCCCCGCTGCCGCCGCTGACGTAGAAGGAGAACTGGATGTTCACGTTGTTGGCGTCCACGGTCGACGCCGTCTGAAAGGCCGTCCCCGCCTGGTTGGTGCCCGTGTCGGTGAGCTGCACCCAGCTGTTGGTGCTGTCCCACAGCGCGGTGCCCTCGAAGTGCCAGCTCACGAGATCGACCGACGCCTCGACATAGCCCTCGTTCTGGCAGATCGTGACGGTGTCCGACGCGCTTAGCCCGCAGGAGTCGGTCACATCCAGGGTGACGGTGTGGGCGCCGCTGGCCACCGCCGCCGCGTCCCAGGAGAGCGTGGCGAGGCCGGCGCTGTCCGCCGGGCTGCCGCCGAGCAGACCCGCGACGTCCGAGCTCCAGGCGAGCCTGAGCGCGTCCGCGGCGTCCACGTCGTCCGAGACCGTGGCCTGAAAGGTCGTGATCGCGCCCGGGTCGAGCACGGCGCCGTCGATGGGGAGGTCGATGCTGACGGTGGGCGGCTGGTCGGAGGTCCCGCTCAGCGGGACGGAGAGCTCGGGCGTGTCGGGATCATCGCTCTCGAGGAGCAGCGTACCCTCGCCCTCGCCGCCGACGGACAGCGCGAGGCTCCCGCCCGGATCCAGGGTCAGCGGCAGCCCGGGGGCGACC
>CAZKWG010000158.1:0-12323 GCA_964556105.1 uncultured Enterobacterales bacterium
GCGGCTCGCCCGCCGGGCTGGTGCGCAAGACGAACTTCACGCGCTCGCGGCCGGCCAGGAGGCGGCGCATCATCTCCCGGCCGACGCCCTTGCGTTGCCAGTCGGGACGGACGGCGACCGCGCTGACGTAGGCGTTGGAGACGCCGTCCGAGATCACGCGGGCGAAGCCGACCAGCAGCTCACCGTGCCAGGCGGTGACCACCCAGCGCGCGCCATCCACCATGGCTTGTAGGTTGGCGGGGTCGATGGGCCGCGAGAAGCCGACGGCGGTGAAGATCTGCGCGAGCTGAAGCACGTCGACGGGGCCGCCTTCCTGGTAGCGCAGGGAGGCGGGCTCGGGCGGGGTGGTCGGCGCGGGCGGCGCGGGCGTCCAGTCCGGGCCGGAGCCCTCGTAGCTCGGCAGCTCGGGGTCCAGGTGGACCCAGGGCTGACGGGAGGCCGTCCAGATCTGGTAGGTGGGGCGCAATACCTCGGGCGCGTCGAAGGCGCAGACGATCACGTCCAGGTGCCCTCCACCGCCCACCGGCCGGAAGAAGAGGCTGGCCCCGCAGTCGCCGCAGAAGCCCCGCTCCGCCGCCGCCGAGGAGCGCCACCAGCGCGGCTCGCCCTGGACCATGCGCAGCCGCTCTGGCCGGATCGAGGCCCAGGTCACGACCGCGGCGCCCACCGAGCGCTGGCACCGCCGGCAGTGGCAGTCGGCGACGTTCATGCGCCGGCCCAGCACCTCGAAACGTACGGCGCCGCAGGCGCAGCCGCCGGTGTGGACCATCTGGACGCTCGCTTCCATGGGGCCTCCGCCAGGGGGTTATACTCTCTTGGGCGTCGCCCTTCGACCCCTGCCGCGGGAGCCCCGATCATGCTGCTGCACGACAAGAGCCTCTCCGCGCGGGTCAGCGAGGCGGTGGCGCGCCTGGAGACCCACACCGCAGCGGAGGTGGTCGTTGTGTTCGCCCGCCGCTCGGGCAGCTACGCCGACGTCGCCTGGAGGACGGCCGCGCTGGCGGGGATGCTCACCCTCGTCTTCGTGCTGTGGAGTCCCTGGGAGTTCCACCCCGGGTGGATTCCACTGGAGCTTGTGCTGGCTGGGCTCGTCGCCGGCTACGCGGTGCATGCCAGCGCCCCGCTGCTGCGTCTGCTCACCTCGCCGGCTCGCCGCGCGCGCCAGGTGGCGGACGCCGCCGCGCTCGCCTTTCTGCGCGAGACGGTGCACGGGACGCAGGGCCGGACGGGCCTGCTCATCTACGTGTCCGACGACGAGCGCCGCGTGGCGATGCTGCACGATCTGGGCCTGAGCGGCGCGGTGGCGGACGGCCGCTGGAACGCCGTGCGCTGGGGGTGCGCCGAGGATCCGGCCACGCTCACCGATCTGGACAGCCTCCTCGCCGGCCTGGAGGCGGTGGGCAAACTTCTCGCCGCCGCCGTGCCCGCCACCGAACACAACCCACAGGAGCTCTCCGATGCGCCGCGCATCTACAGGTAGGCGATCCACCTGGACGCTGCGGGCGCTGATCCTGGCGCTCCTGCTCTCGCTCTCGCTCTCGGCAGACGACGCGGCGGCGCGCGTGGGCGGCGGGCAGTCCTACCGATCGAGCGGGTCGAGCGGGAGCTCCTACCGATCGGGCGGGTCGAGCGGGTCGAGCAGCCGCTCCTACAGCAGCTCGGGCAGCAGCCGCGCCTACGGGGTGGGGGTCTCGTCCGGGGGTGGCACGGCGGATCCGGCGGTGCTCCTGCTCTTCGCCGCGATCTTCGTCGTGGTGATGGTGGGCAAGGCCGTGCTGGCCGCCGAGGGTGGCAAGGTGGGGCGGAGCGGCTCCTGGGAGCCGGAAGGCCCACCCCAACGCCTGCCGCCCGCGCCGACCGGCTTCCGCGCTGCGTTGGTCCGAGCGAGCGACGCCAACTTCAGCGTGCCCGCTTTCCTGGACTTCGTCACCCTGCTTTACCAGCGGGTCCAACGCGAGCGTGTCGGCCCCAACCTGGACGCGCTCGCGCCCTGGGTGGGCGAGCTGCGGCGCGCCGAGCTGCGGCGGGCCAGCCAGGGGGTGCGATCTGTTCACGACGTCGTGGCGGGCGCGGTGACCCTGGAGTCGGGGGCGATCTCCAACGGGTGGATCACGCTGACCGTCGCCGTCGAGGCCAGCTACACCGAGGAGGGCGTGAACGGGACGCAGGAGCTGGCCGTGCTCCAGCGCCTCGTGCTGCGCAAGAAGGTCGGCGTGCTCTCCCCGGCGCCGGAGGTGCTGGTCGCCATGAGCTGCCCAACCTGCGGCAGCCCTGGCGAGACGAAGATGGACGGTCGCTGCGCGAGCTGCGACACGCCGCTTGGGGGCGGACGCGCGCTGTGGGAGCTGGTCTCCCTGGAGACACGCTCGAGCGCGCCGGTGTCGGCCCCGGAGCTGGGGCCGCTGGGCGTGGAGGAGGGGCTGGATCGCCCCGAGGTGGTCTCGATGACGCTGCAGAGCGACATGCGAGCGCTCCAGGGCCGAGATCCCAGCTTTCAGGTCAAGGTCTTCGGCGCGCGGGCGCGGGCGATCTTCATGAAGCTGCAAGAGGCCTGGGACGCCGGTCGCTGGTCCGACACCCGCCCCTACCAGACCGACTGCCAGTACCAGGCCAACCGGTACTGGCTCGCGCGGTACAGACGCTTCGGTCTGCGCAACCGACTCGACAAGGTCGCGATCACCAGGCTCAACATCGTCGCTGTCGAGCGCGACGCCTGGTACGAGGCGATCACCGTGCGCGTCTACGCGCAGATGTTGGATTGGACCGAGGACAGTCGCGGCGTCGTGGTGAGCGGCTCCAAGGACACGGTGCGCCGCTTCTCCGAGTATTGGACCTTTCTGCGCACGCTGGAGCGCCCCGCCGCGCGCAAGGGCGACGGGCTGGAGGCCTGCCCCAGCTGCGGTGCCCCGCTCAACCTGGTGGAGGAGACGGGGGCGTGCTCCCACTGCGAGGCCCGCCTCACGGGAGGGCGCTTCGACTGGGTGCTCTCGCGCATCGCCCAGGACGAGGTCTACCAGGGCTGAGCTATCGGGGCTGAGCTACCGGGGCTGAGCGGCGCCGCCGGGGCTGGTCCGCAGGCCGCCGCTGAGCGCCGTGCCGCCCTGTCCGCAGATCATCGGCTGCTGGTCTTGAAGCGCCTGATCGAGGGCCGCCGACGGGACGACGCCCAGCAGGCCGGCGACGTCCTGCGCCCGCGGCGGGGAGAGGGCGCAGAAGGCCGCGAGCTGGCCGCGCGCCCGCAGGATCCGCTCCAGCGGCTCGGTCTGCAGGACGGCGACGGCGACCTCGCAGCGGCGGGCGCCCTGCTCGGGCAGCGTGGCGCAGCGGCTGGGGTCGACGGGACCGCCGGCGCGGAGGCCGGTGCCGAAGTAGCTGAGCCAGAACATCGACTCCAGCATCTCCTGATCGCGCGCCTGCCGCGCCGTGTGCTGGTAGAGCTGATCGGCCGCCTCGTAGCGGGCGGCGAGCTCGCCCGGGCCCATGCCCTCCATCAGCCGGCCGAGCTGCGGTCTCCAGAGATGGACCAGGCAGTCGGCCTCGTAGGCGCCGGCCTGCTGGCAGAGGCCCACGGCCGCGTCGGGGCTTGCGCGCGCGAACGCCTGCTCAGCCGTCTGAAAGCTGCACTCGTCCCGCCACTTCCCCGCAGGAACCCGCGCGCACCAGGCCGCGGCGTCTCCGCCCTGCTTCGCCGCCGCCACCGCCACCACTGCGGCGCAGTCCCCCGCCAGGGCCTCGTCTGAGAGCGTGGCGCAGCGGGCCAGATCGCCGTCGGGGTCGCGGCCCACGTTCGCCAGCACCAGGGCGTAGGTGGCGGCGTCCTGGGCGGGGCTGGAGGGGCGGTCGCAGGCGGCGCAGGCGAGGAGGAGCGCGGCGGCGCGGAGCGTGGGCATGGCGGCATGTTCGGCGGAGGCGGGGGCGCGCGTCAAGCGCGCGGGCTCGGGCGAGAACCTGCGGTCAGACCGCCGTCGGACAGGGGGCGCTCGCGCGTTGACGTCCGGGGCCCGACGTGCGATCCTGTACAGAACAGGTGTTCGGGTCTCTCCGTCGAAGGAGATCGATCACTGCGAGGTCAACATGGGCGCGCTCAGCCAGATCTTCGGGAACGACCAGGAAGAGGACTCCGGCAGCGGCGAGGGCTCAGGGCTGCTCGGCGCGGTGGGGCTGGCCCCGCAGAACCTGATCGGAAACGCCGGGCTGCTCGACATGATCCCCAGCGTCGGGATGCCCGGCCTCCCCAGCTTTGGGCTTCCCACCCTTCCGGGCCTGGACGACGTGCTGCCGAGCATGCCCAGCCTGGACGACGTGCTGCCGAGCATGCCGGACTTCGACCTGCCCAGCTTCCCCGAGATGCCGGGTTTCCCGATGTTCCCCACGCCGGAGTTCCCGACTCCAGGGATGCCTAACCCGCTGGACCTGCTGCCGAACATGCCCGATATCCCGGGACTGGGGCCGATCTTCGGGCCGCTCATGCCGTCCACCGAGGGGCTGGACGACCTGCAGCGCATCTACGAGGAGGAGGGCTTCTCCGGCCTTATGGACCCGGAGGGCGCCTGCGACCGCATGGCCGCCCGCGAGGAGCTGTCCAGCCGCTTCCAGGTGGTCGCCGATGACTTCCAGGGGCCGCGCGCCGGCAACCAGGTCACGCAGGACCAGTACGACGAGATCGTGCGTCAGTACAGCGACATCCGCCTGGGACGCACCGATCTGCAGATCGACACCGCGGGCCTGTCCGAAGACGACGCGCGCGCCTTCCGCGACGGCACGATGAACGACATCGCCGACATCTTGCAGACCGAGAGCGGTCGCGGGCTGATCGGCTCGCTGGCGGACGCGCCCGGTCACGGGCTGTTCGGGATGTCCGACTCGGTCACGACGATCAGCCGGCGCAACAACGCCGCGGGCGTGGCCGATCCCTCCAACGCCAACGGCGGCGGGACCTTCGGGACGAGCGGCTATGTGCGCTACGTGCCGGGCGTGAACACCGCGCCGGGATCGGCGAACATCCGCTCGGACGTGACGCTCTACCACGAGCTGGTCCACGCCCACGACGCCGTCTACAACACCTGGAACGCCAACCCTGTGACGGCGGCCACGGGCGGCACGCAGACGGACATCAACGCCGGCATCGGCGAGTTCGAGTACCACGCGGCGGGCCTCGGCCAGTACGCCAACGCGGAATTCAGCGAGAACCGCTACCGCGGCGAGCGGCGCCTGATCGGCGCCACCAACGTCGGCGAGCGGACCAGCGGCTCGGAGACGGATGACAACATGTCCCGCCGCGATACATATGCGGGATGGAGCGGCCCGGGACCAAACCCCGCCACCATCCCCGCGGCGCCGGGGACGCCGATCCCAGGGATCACGCCCAGCGCCGGCACGGCGGGCACGGGCGGGGTGGGCGACCCCACGCGAATCGGACAGTCCACCGATGACGAGCACGACCACGATCACGACCATTAAACGCCTGCTTCTGGCGCTCGGCCTGCTCAGCGGCTGCGCGGCGTCTACGGGCGCCGTCGATCCGAGCGGATTTCCCCCTGCCGTGGAGGCCGCTGTGGACCCGAATTTCCCGCTCACCTGGTCGGTGGAGCCCAAGGACGGGGCGCTGAGCATACGCTGGAAGATCCAGAACAACACCGACGCCTCGGTCTGGCTGCTGGACACCGACTTCGTCCCGGTGGCGGCCGGCTACGAGCGGCAGCCGGATCGCATCACGGTGCTGCCCGGCGCGGAGCGTGGCCTGGCGCGCCTCGTGCGGGGCCACCTGCGGCCGCCGCCGGGACAGGGCGTCGCCGTCGAGTACACGCCCGCCGCGCGTGAGCTTCAGCCGGGGGCCACCCAGCAGGGGCGGGCCGCGGTCACGCTGCCGCTCGCGAGCTGGCACCCTTACTACGTGCTTCCGCCGCTGCCCAGAGGTCTGGAGCGGGTGGTCCTGGAGCTCGGGATGCTGGTCGGCGATCCACCGGAGGGCGTAGACGCCTGGGAGGGTCGCTTCCGCAGCGTGCCCGAGGGGATGCCCGTCAAGACGCCCACGCTCGGCTATGTCGTGCAGCGGCAGCGGTTCGTCGCGGGCGAGACGCTGGCCCTGCCGAGGTAGGCGACCCTCGCTGTGGGCGGGGGGCGCGCTGGCCGCGCATCGTGCCCACCAACGCCGCAGGTTCCGTGTATGCTTGGGGAGTCACGGCTCGGGGTCGAGCCGTGGGTCTGCGCGCCTCCCCTCTCGCCTCTGGGACAGCTCATGTCGATCCTCCGCAGCGCCTCGCTCGCCCTCCTCCCGCTCGGGCTCCTGTGGAGCGGTGGCTGTGAAGACGCGGGAAAGACCACGGAGACCGCCCAGCCCTGCGAGGGCGAGTGTTGTGACGACACGACCGGGGACTGCGACGGGGACGGCTTCTTCGACAGCGTGGACTGTGACGACACCGACCCGGAGGTCAACGGCGGGGCCGAGGAGATCTGCGACAACAAGGACAACGACTGCGACGGGCTCATCGACGATCAGGACGATGATCTCGCGGACGGGGCCCTCTATCTGGACGCCGATCGCGACGGCTATGGCGATGAAGACGTCAGCAAGATCGGCTGCGACGACGCGGAGGGCTGGGTGCAGCAGGCTGGCGACTGCAACGACACCGACGACGCCGTGAGCCCCGACGCCGAGGAGATCTGCGATCTCGTCGACAACGACTGCGACGGGCTCACGGACGACGAGGACGACGATGTAGACGGAAGCACCTACTATATCGACGGCGACAACGACCGCTACGGCACAGAGGAGGCGACCGTGATCGCCTGCTCGCGCCCGGAGGGCTACGCCACGGTCACGGGCGACTGCGACGACACGGACAGCAGCATCTACCCCGACGCGCGCGACTTGGAAGATGATGTCGACAATGACTGCGACGGTGAGATCGACGAGGACGTCACGACCGGCGGCGGCGGCAGCGGTGACGGCCCCTCCAACCTCATCGGCTATTTCGTCGTCGGCAAATTCGAGGACACCTGGCAGTGCATCAACTACTACGACGCCAGCGGCTCGGACTACTCCGACGAGGCGATCTGTCCAGGTTGCGATTACTCCCTCTACGTGGAGGCCGAGTACTCACCGGGCGCGCTCGCGGGGAGCTATGACGAGTGCGACTGGCTCGATCTCGAGTACTGGTCGGAGATCGACGCCTTCGACTCCATCTGGGGTTTCAATTACGAGCCGGCCGGCTACCTCTACCCCGTCGCGTACTACTACTATGCGACGGCCCGCGACTGGTACCCTGTCGCCTACTACAACGTCGGCCCCACGGACTATGGCTACGACTACCTGAGCTGGACCTTCTTCGTGCAGTACGACTCGAGCGGCACGATCGAGGCCGGCCTGTTCTGGGGCTACATCTACTAGCCGGCGCTCGCGCAGGCCGCCTCGGGCGCCCAGACCAGCTCGGGCGCGGGGAAGGGCTGGACGGGCACGACGCGCTCGGAGCCGCGGCAGGGGCGCAGGTTGGTCTGGCTGCCCAGCGCGGGGCGCTCCAGGCTCCACAGGCGATAGCCGGCGTTGTCCCAGCTCAGCAGCTCACCGCTCTCTACGACGCAGGCGCCGGCCGGCGCGCCAGGGGTCGTGTTGGGCACGCCCAGGACCGCCTCGCCCGTCTGGGTGTCCCAGACGCGCACCACGCCGAGATCGGTCATCGTCACGATCAGCGATCCGTCCGGGCTGAAGCTGAGCCGGTTGGGCATCGGGTCGCCCGTCTCGACGCGTCCAGCCTCCGACAGCGTCGCGAGGTCGAAGAGGTTGAGCACGCCGTCGGCGTCGATCGCGGCCAGCCTGCCCGCGGCCTCGTGCACGGCGACGCCGTGGATGGCGGCGGTCCCCAGCTGTCGCTCGAAGACCGGCGCGTCTTTGCCGGTCTCCCAGACGCGGAGCCAGCCCTGCTCGTCTCCCGCGCTGAGGCGACCTCCGCGCGCCCAGGAGCGGATGGAGAAGGGCGAATTGATGTTCACCATCCCCGCGCGCAGGTCCCGCAGCCGGGCGCCCGTCTCGACATCATAGAGCGCCGTGCTGAGATCGCTCTGCTGCACCGGGAGGATGGGCTGCGCGGTCTGCTCCTGCAACACGAGGGCGGCCCAGGGGATATCCGCCTTGACGGTCGTCGCGCGCACCGCCCCCGTCAGGGCGTCCAGGATGAGGAGACGTTGGTCCACGCGCTGGAGGATCACGGATCGGGCGCTCTCGGAGAGGCCGGCGGCGTAGATCTTCTGGCCGGGATCGAAGGTCCAGCGCTGGGCGCCCGTCTGCCCGTCCCGGCTCAGGATCCGATCCGCCTTGTTCACGGTCACCACGTGCTGGCCATCGCCGCTCAGGGCGATCACGCGCTCATCGATCCCCTGCACGGCGGGGAGGGGGCTGTCGCTCGCCGTCGGGCGCACGCAGAGACCGGCGCTGGTCTTGAAGGCCAGCAGGGCGCCGTGCCAGGAGCTGGCGGTGAGGATGGCGGGCAGACCGCCGCAGAGGTCGGCTCGGCGGGCGCTGAGACGACGCGGCGTCCAGATGCGGGCGACGCCGCTGTAGGCGGCGATCAGGACGCGGGCGCCCTCGGGCGAGATGCGCGCCACGGGGACGCGGCCAGAAGGGTCGTTGTACCGCGCCAGCGACGCCATCTGGGGCAGGTCCCAGACCACCAACGAGCCGTCGGCCGCGTGGCTGAGCAGGGTTCCCCCGTCCGCGGAGAAGCTGAGATCGGTGACGTAGGTGGTGTGCCCGAAGTTGCCGCCGATGGGCTCGCCCGTCTGGGTGTCGAGCAGCATGACCTGGCCGTCGGCGGTCCCCGCGACCAGGCGTCGCCCGTCCGGGCTGACCTGAAGGGTCCACAGCGGCGCGTCCGGGCGGGGGGTCGTCTGCCAGCGGCGCGGCCCTCCGTCCACGTCCCAGCGCGTGATCGTGCCCTTCCGGTTGCCGACGAAGACCGTGCTCCCATCGGGAGAGATCGCCGCCATGTCGCCCTCGGCCGGCTCCGGCACGTCCAGCAGGAGCGCCCCGCTGCGCGCGTCCCAGACCTGGACGCGCTCGGAGCGGGTCAGGACGCGCTCGGAGCGCTGCGCCAGGGAGGCCAGGGGCAGCCCGCGCTCGCCCAGCGTCAGGGTCTGCAGGAGGGCGCCGCTCTGGCCGTCCCAGATGCGCACCCGGTCATCGGTGGCGCAGGTCATCACCAGCGCGCCGTCCGACGAGAACGCGACGAGGTGGCCGAAATTCTGGTGGGCCGGATCGGAGGCCAGCCGCGTCCTGGTCGCGAGATCCCAGAGCTCGAAGGACCCGTTCTCCAGGATGGTGGCGACGCGCCTGCCGTCGGGCGAGACGGCGATGGTCACCGCCGCTGCGCTGGTCTCCATGCGCGCCAGCTCGTCGCCGCTGCGGGCGTCCCACAGCCGCAGGGTGCGGTCGATGGAGCTGCTGACGAAGCGGTCCGGGCCCGCCCACTCCGTGTGGTACACGTAGCCCTGGTGCCCCGCAAAAACCTGCACTGGATCGGTGGAGGCCGCCAGCGAGAGGAGCTGGGCGCGCTGGCCGGGATCACCGGCGAGCCGCTCGGCGGCGCCCAGGGCCAGGGCGAGGGCCGCGTGGGGATCACCCTCGGCGCTGGCCAGGCTCGAGCGAGCGCTGAGCGCGCGGCCCTCGGCGGTGCGCAGGGCGGCCTGCTCGGCGTCGCGGGCGGACTCCGCGGCCTTCAGCGCGGCGCGGGTCTCCCGCTCCTGGAGCAGCGCCCAGACCAGGCCGAGGGTCAGGACGGCGACGAGGACCACGGTCCCCATCCGTCGCCGCCTCAGCCCGCGCTGCTCCTCGTGGACGCTCGTGTCGGCGAAGGTGCGCTCGACGGCGCTCAGGCGGGGGACGCGCTGGCGGCGCCAGGCCTCCAGCTCGGCGAGCTGCTCGCCCCGCCAGAGGTGGCCGCGGGGCCGACCGCGCGCCTCCCAGATCGTCGCCTGGTCGTGCAGGGCCTGGCGCATGGCCAGCGCGTCGCGCTCGGCGTCCAGCCAGCCGGTCAGGCGGTCCCAGCGCTGAAGCTGGGCGGGATCTCGGACTAAAACATTATCGTTTGATATTGCGACAATGTTTGCGGCCAGCAGGGCGTCCAGGGCCGCGCCCGCCAGATCGGCGGCGGGGCGGGGCAGGGGACGGCCATCGCGGCCGTAGAGCTGCAGGAGCAGCTCGCGCGCCTCGTCCTGAAGCGGCTCGGGAAGGGCCTGAAAGCTCTGCTCGAGGTGCTCCACCTGGGCGCGGGCCTGCTCCTGGGCGGCGGCGCGGGCCTGCCAGGCGCCGATCGCCGCGGCCAGCGCGCTCGCGTCGGCGAAACGATCCTCGGGCGCGCTGGCCATGGCGCGGGCGCAGATCTCGGCCAGGGCCGCCGGCACGCGCGGCTGGGCGCCCAGGACGCGCAGGACGTCCACGCCGTCCTCGGGCGCGCGGCCGGAGAGGATGGCGAAGAGGATGCCGCCCAGGGCGAAGACGTCGGACGCGGGGGAGAGGCGGTCGATGGCGCCGCTGGCCTGCTCGGGCGACATGTAGCCGCGGGTCCCGGCGACGGCGCCGGCGTTCGTCGCGGAGTCGCCGCTCGCCCGCGTATGCGGCGTGTTCTGGCCGGAGCGCGCGTCGCTCGCGCCGCTGGACTGGCCGCTGCGGTCGAGCACCTTCACCAGACCCCAGTCCACGACCCGGACCTCGCCGAAGGCGCCGAGCATGATGTTCGCTGGCTTGAGATCGCGGTGGATGACGCCGCGGGCGTGGGCGAAGGCGACGGTCTCCGTGACCTGGCGGAAGGCGTCCAGGACGCCCGCGAAGGTCCAGCCCAGGTGCGCGCCATAGGCCTGCGGCGTGCTGGCGCGGTGCAGGTCGGTGAGGATGGCCGCCAGATCGCGGCCACGAATCTCCTGCATCGTGTAGTAGATGCGACCGTCGGGCAGGCGCCCCAGCTCGTAGACCGGGACGATGCCGGGGTGCTCGAGCTGGGCGGTGGCCTGGGCCTCGGCGACGAAGCGCGCGAAGACGGCGTCCGACACGCCCGCTTCGACGCGGATGATCTTCATGGCGACGACGCGGTTCAGGTCGGCGTCGCGCACCCGCCAGACCTCGCCCATGCCGCCGCGCCCCAGCAGCATGAGCTGCTCGAAGCGTGCGCCGGCGTCCCGGGCGTCCGCCGGGGGCAGGTCCGTGGCCCCAGGTCGCGGGATCACCACGTCCTCCCCCGCGTAGCCTGCGGCGAAGAGCACGCTGGCGCCGCCCCAGGTGTGGTTCGCGTCCCCGAGCCAGGTCGGGCTTGATCCGCCGCTCCCCAGGGAGGGCGGGGGGATGGGAGGAGCCTTGTCAGGCATGGGGGGCGCTCGACAGGACGGGTGCGTTTCCATGAAGTGTAGCGCCAGTTGTCGCCGTTAACGGATGAATTGCGTCTGATCGGCGAATCTGCCGCGCCGCTGGCGCGCCACGGCGGGGCGCGCGGCCAGGACGGCGATGATCGGAGGGTTCGGTTGCCCTGCTGAACGCGGGCACGGGCTCAGCATCTGTCCTGGAGGGGTGTCGAGATCCTGAACAGATGGAGGGTAGATCGGGCGTAGATCTTGAATTCTCGCGCTGGAGGGCGCCATCTTCGAATCTGGCCAGCCTCAACCCAGCGTCGTCGCCTCCCCCGGAGGGTGCTCATGTCCAGCCTTCAACGTGCGCCGCTCGACCGCGAGCCCGCCCCGCGCTCGCTCCTCCCCACGAGCCTCCCCAGCGCGGACAGGACGGCGAGCCTGAGCGGACCCGGCGGGGCGCAGGGCGGCGCCTTGGGCGTGCTGGGGATGCAGTCGATGTTCGGCAACGCGGAGGCCATGGCCGCGATCTCGACGGGCAGCGGCTCGAAGAAGAAGGTGGACCCCGTCGCCGAGGACCGCAAGAAGGCGGCGACCGAGCTGGCCGCCCGCTTCGAGGTGGTCGCCGACGACTTCAAGGGCGAGCGCCTCTCCAACCAGGTGACGAAGGCCGAGTATGAGAAGATCTGCGCCACCTACAGCGATATCCGCCTGGGACGTGGCGATCTGACCATCGACGCGAGCAAGTACCGCTCGAAGAAGGATCAGGAGGCCTACAAGTCTGGGGCGATGACGGACATCGCCAGCCTGCTGCAGACGGAGGCGGGGCGGGCGCTGGTCTACGGGCTGCACGACAACGCCACCCAGAAGGACGAGAACGGCGACCCAATCCACCGCCACACCACGCTGACGCCCCTCCTGAACGACGACGGCACCGACGACGTCACCAAAGGCTACGCCGCGCCGGAGGACTACGGCGGCGACGCGAAGGTCGG
>CAZKWG010000159.1:0-12264 GCA_964556105.1 uncultured Enterobacterales bacterium
CCGCCCTGCGCCTGCTCGAACTTGCCGCGGTGCTGGCGGATCGCGCCTGTGAACGCGCCCTTCTCGTGGCCGAAGAGCTCGCTCTCCAACAAACCCTCGGGGAGGGCGGCGCAGTTGACCCGCACGAAGGGGCCGGCCCGCCGGCTGGAGCGGTAGTGGATCGCGTGGGCGAGCAGCTCCTTGCCCGTGCCGGTGGGGCCGGTGAGGAGCACCAGCGCGCTCGAGCCGGCCACGGCCTCCACCAGCGCGTAGACGCGGCGCATCGCCGGCGTGACGCCGACCAGGTTCTCGAAGCCGTAGCGGCTCTCCACCTCGGCGCGGAGCTGCGTGACCTCTGCGCGCAGCGCGGTCTCGCGGCGGGTGCGGTCCAGGATGACCAGCAGCTCGTCCTTGCTGATCGGCTTGATGATGTAGTCCGATGCCCCGGCCTTCATCGCGGCGACGGCGTCCTCGACGCGACCATGGCCGGTCATGAGGATGGTCGGGATCTCTGGCCAGCGGGTGTGGAGCTGCTCGAGCAGGGCCATGCCCCCGGCGCCGGGCATCGTGACGTCGGTGAGGACGATGTCTACCGGGCGCTCGACCAGGATGACCAGCGCCTCCTCGGCGTTGCCCGCCAGGAGGACCTCGTAGCCGGCGCGCGCCAGGTTGACCCGCAGCGCCGAGCGGACCGCCGGCTCGTCGTCGACCACGAGGATGCGCGTGCTCACCGCCATCAGCGTTCACCGAATCCGGATCTGGTAGGGAAGGATCGCGAACACCGTCTCGGAGGCCAGGAGGCGGTACTGCTCGAGCAGGGCGAGCTCGGGCGGCAGGGCGACGGGACGGCGCGGGAAGAGCGCGTCGGGCAGGCCCGCGGTGAACGTCTGGACCGAGCGCCGGGCGAAGCTCTCGTCGCCGATGAGCGCCTCGTAGGTGATCAGCTCCACGTTCGCGCCCTCGGGCATGTCCGCCATCGCCTGCGCGGCGTCGATGGCCTCGCTGATCCCGCCGAGCTCGTCCACCAGACCCTGCTCGAGGGCGTCCTTGCCGGACCAGACCCGCCCGCGGGCTACCTGCTCGACCTTGTCGGGGTCCATGTGCCGGCCCGCGACCACCTTCTGCTTGAACTGGCTGTAGGTGTCGTCGATGAGGCGGTCCATGGCGGCGAACTCCACCGCGTCCATGGGCTTGGAGACCGAGTACATCGCGGCGTTGCGGCCGCGGTTGTACACCTCGTAGTGGATGCCCACCTTGTCGTAGAGCTCTTCCAGGCTGATCTTGCCGCCATAGACGCCGATGCTGCCGGTGATCGTGCTCGGCTCGGCGAAGATGCGCGTGGCGCCGCTGGCCACGTAGTAGCCGCCCGAGGCCGCGACGCCGCCCATGCTGACGATGACGGGCTTCTCGCGCTTCAGGCGGTCCACGGCGCGCCAGATCTCGTCGGAGGCGAAGGCGCTGCCACCCGGGCTGTCCACCCGCAGGATCACCGCTTTTACGCTGTTCTCTCGTCGGGCCTGCTCGAGCTGGCCGATGATCGTGTCGCTGCCGGCCGTGCCCGCGCCGCCGAAGAGGCCGGGCGGGGAGGAGGGCCCGGAGACGATGGCGCCGTCCACGTAGACCACGGCGATCTCATAGGGGGAGCGCCAGCCGCTCTCGTCCTCGGCCAGCCCGTACTCCTCGTCGAGCTCGTAGTCTTCGCCGAAGACCTCGGACAGGGACCCCAGCAGCTCGTCCGGGTAGAACATCCCGTCGATGAGGCCCTCGTTGAACGCCTCCGTCGCGGTGAAGGGGCCGCGATCGATGATCTCGCGCACCTGCTCGGGCTTGCGGCCGCGCGAGGCGGCGATCCCGTCCACCAGCACCCCGTGCAGATCGTCGAGGAGCGCGTCCATCTGCTCGCGGCTCGCGGGCGAGGACTCCGTGTTCATGTAGCTCTCGACCGCGGACTTGTACTCCGCCCGCTTCGCGAACTGCGGCTCGATGCCGACCAGATCGAGGGCGCCGCGGAAGAACTGCAGCTCGGCGGAGAGGCCCACCAGGTCGACCTGGGCCGCGGGGTGCAGGTAGATCTTGTCCGCGGCGCAGGCCAGCAGGTAGGCGCCGTTCGAGGTGGCGCGGTCGAGGTAGGCCACCACCGGCCGGCCCGTGGCGCGAACGCGCGCGATGGCGTACCGCAGCTCCTCGATCTGGGCGAGGCTGAAGGGGGTCTGGTCGAGGTGGATGAGCACGCCGCGGCTGTTCTGGTCCTCCTCGGCGAGCCTCAGGCGCTCGAGCAGGTGCAGGTAGCTCTCGCTCTCCGCGACGAAGAGCCCGCTCAGAGGCTGATAAGGGTAGGCGTCCTCCAGCACGAAGTGGGCGACGGTGTCGCGCCCGCCCAGGAGCCGCTCCTCCTCCGGTCCCGAGAGCAGGTAGCCCATGGCCACGGGGGAGCCCTCGCTGAGCGCCGTGGTGGCGTAGCCGCCGATCCGCGGTCCACCGACGTTGACCTCCACGCCGGCGCCGATGGCCCCGTCGCTGTCCCCGTAGGCGCGCACGGCGAGCCCGCGCACCGGCGCGACGCGCAGGGATCCGGAGACCACGCCCGCGGCGACGTCGTCGCTCGATCCGGCGCTGAGGTAGTCCACGCCGAGCAGGACGCGGCCGTCCCAGGGGCGGAGGACCAGGCCGGCGGCGTAGCGCTGCTCCACCCCGCGCTCCGGCGCGGGATCGCCCACGTTCTGCACGGAGGCGGCCATGCCCATCCAGGGGAGGGGACGCCAGGCGGCGCCGACATCCCAGCTCACCAGGTTGTTCCCCGGTCCTGACGGGAGCTGCCAGCCGACGTGGACGCCCAGCGAGAGGTTGCGATCCAGGCGCAGCCCGAGGCCGGACGAGAGCGTCCACCAGGGGCTGCCGTCCAGGCCGGTCGTGTACTGCAGGCCCGTCGCGAGCGGGCCGGCGTTCCCCGCCGCGGCGAAGGAGGCCGGCTGGTCGTCGAAGACGCGCTGTCGGTAGAGCAGAGCGTAGCCGGAATCTGGGTCAAACGCGAGGTTTGCCGGATTGTGCCAGAGCGTCGCCGCCCCGTCCTCGCCCGCGAGGGAGAAGGCTGGGAGCAGCGGGCGATCCACCATCGCGGACTGAGCGAGCGCGGGCGGGGAGCCGAGCGCGAGGAGCAGGAGCGCGGACCGAGCCGTCATGGAGAGCTCCATGGGACGCGAGCGGTCCCGGAGACTTCTTGCCACACCAGGGGGCCCTTGTCACGCCGCCGCCTCTGCTCCGAGGCGAGCGATGACAAGAGAACACCTCGTGTATTTTCGAGGTGCTCGCCAGGGGCTCGCAATCACCCTTGAAAAGTCGCGGGAAACGGGCCACGCTGTTCTACGGTAGCGCTTCGGGTCCCGCTCGCCTGCAGTTCGGGCTACCTTGAGACGTCCGCCTGCCCGCCCTCGGGGACCGCTTATGATCCTCGCCCTCCTCCTCGCCCTGCTCACCCCTTACTCCGTCGCGGGCGTGGAAGAGCCGTCGCCGACCCCGCCCGCCGCCGCTGCCCCCGCGCAGGGGCTGGCCGCGGTGCTGCAGCCCCTCACCGAGGATCGCCTGTTCAAGGAGTCGGTGATCGGGATGCAGGTGGTGAACACCCGCACCGGTGAGGAGGCCTTCGCCTGGCAGGCGGATCGACCGATGCAGCCGGCCTCCGTGATGAAGCTGCTCACCACGGCGACGGCGCTGCGTCACCTCGGGCCCGCCTGGCGGTTCTCGACCGACCTGATGACGGAGGTGGATGCGAAGATCACGCCCGAGGGCGTGCTGGAGGGCAACCTCTACGTCAAAGGGGGCGGCGATCCCACGCTGGTCGTGGAGAAGCTCTGGCGCATGGTGGCCGATCTCAAGCTGCTCGGCGTGAACACCATCCAGGGCAACATCGTCTTCGACGACAGCTACTTCGCCGACGCCCATCTGATCCCTGGCTGGAACAAGGACGTGGACATCCAGAACGGGCCGTCCTACTTCGCGCCGCTCTCCGCGCTCTCGGTGAACTACAACACCGCCTGCCTGGTGATCGGGCCGGGGACCAGCGCCGGGCAGCCAGCCCGCGTGCAGCTCGACACCCCGGTCTCGGTGGTGGAGATCGACAACCAGGTCCTCACGACCCGCGCGGGCGGGCGGCGCTGGCTGCGCATCGATCGCGAGCTGGTCGAGGACGATCCCACCCTGGTGAAGTTCACCGTGCGCGGCGAGATCCCCCTGGACGCCCAGGTCGAGCGCGAGTACCGCACCGTGGCCGAGCCGCTCTCCCACTTCATCTCGGTCTTCCGCGGCGTCCTGGACGACCGGAAGGTCAAGGTCAAGGGCCGCTTCGTGCAGGGCGTTACGCCGAAGGACGCGGTCAAGCTGGTGCACCTGGACTCGCCGCCGCTGGCCAGCGTGCTGGCGGACATGAACAAGCACTCGAGCAACTTCATGGCGGAGCAGGTGCTGCGCGCGGTCGGCGCCACGGTGCGCGGGGCCCCGGGCACCACGGCCAAGGGCGTGTCCGTCATCGAGGAGTACCTGACCAGCCTGGGGCTCGCTCCCGGCACGTTCAAGCTGGTCAACGGCAGCGGGCTCTCGCGCGAGATCTCGATGCCCGCCAGCGTGATCACGGCGGTGATCCTGGATATGTATTCGGATCACAAGGTCGGCTACGAGTTCATGTCCAGCCTCGCGATCGGCGGCGTGGACGGCACGCTCTGGGCACGTTTTCGCGACGAGGGCGAGGCCGGGCGGCTGCGCGGGAAGACCGGCAGCCTCAACGGGGTCTTCTGTCTCGCCGGCGTCGTCGATGGCGGCGACGGCGAGGTCTACGCGTTCGCGGTCCTGGCGAACGAGCTCGGCTCCTCCTCCTGGCCCATCAAGCGGCTCATCGAGCGCTTCGGCGAGTCCATCATCGCCTTGGAGGTCTCCGAAGTAGGGGGTGTCAGCGCCCCCTCCGAAGAGGCGGCAGCGGCGGACGCGCCTTGAGCGCCACGCCGCTTGTTAAGAGCGGGTAAAGGACCCCCAGGGAGACGCTGGATGTCGGCCTCATGTGGTAAAGGAATCTTTGCGCGCTGTCCGGTTCAGGTGTATGACGCGCACGGGCCTCTTTCTGTTCATCCTCCCGCGGAGCGGGGGGGAGACGGTCGGTCGCTCCGGCGAGGACGAACATCCAAGGGGAGAGTTGCGGTGCAGACCCGTACAACGGCGAAGATGATCATCCTGGCCGCGAGCGCGTTGCTCCTGCTGGTAGGCGCACCAGGGCATGCGCAGGACGAAGGCGCGACCGAGACGGCGGAGGCGGCCGGGGCCGGCAGCGCGGCCACGGCCACGCCCGAGGCCAGCTTCAACCGGGAGCTGCGGTCCATCGAGGAGGAGGTCAACGGCCTCAAGGAGCGCGTGTTCCGCTCCAAGGCGACCTTGCAGCTCCTCAAGGAGATCGTCATCCAGGGCTCGTCCTCGGGCTCGAACGCGACGATCTGGCACGTCAACAAGCTGGGCAGCGCGTACACGGTGGAGTCGCTGTCCTACTTCCTCGACGGCCAGAGCAAGTTCTCGAAGACCGATCCCGCCGGGTCGCTCGACGAGAGCAAGGAGTTCAAGGTCTTCGACGGGGCGGTGCCGCCGGGTGATCACGCGATCACGCTGAACGTGCGCCTGCGGGGCAACGGCTACGGCATCTTCAAGTACGTCGAGAAGTATCAGGTCAACTTCAAGGCCAACTCGACGTTCACCGCCGAAGAAGGCCGGAGCTGCCAGATCAAGGTGGTGCTGGAGAAGCAGCGCGGCATCGGCCGCTCGTTCACCGAGCGTCCCAATGTCTCCTTCGAGACCCGGTGCACGCGGCAGGAAGGTGGCGGTGAGCAGTAGAAGCCATCGCTGGCTCTCGGCTCCGCTCACGCTGCTCGTCGCCTTGATGGCGACCGGTACCGCGGTCGCGGCGCCTTCTGCCCAGGACGATCTGCAGAGCGCGGCGGAGAAGATCTCGAAGCTCGAGAGCGACGTCGCGCGTCTCTCGGCGGACTTCACGCGCCAGCGTGGCCTGATCGGTCCCGAAGAGGCGAAGCGCCGCTACAGCGACGCCCTCTACCGCTTCATGGTCGGCCAGTACGACATCTCGGCCAACGCCTTCTTCGCCCTGGTGGAGTCGAACGCGCTCACGGATCAGGCCCTGCTGCAGGACTCGGAGTGGTACCTCGCGGAGAGCCTGTTCGAGCTGAACAACTTCGTCATCGCCGCGGAGGCCTACCAGAAGATCGTCGAGAAGGGGGCCTCGCACCCGTTCTTCGCCGACGCGGTGCGCCGCGAGATCGAGATCTACGGCATCCTCGAGGACAGCGCGCGCTTCAACGACCTCTACCGGCGCTACATCGCCTCGGGCACGGTCACCGCCACGGACCAGGTCAAGTACACCGTCGCCAAGGGCTTCTGGCGTCAGGGGCAGCCGGTGCAGGCGAAGTCCCTGCTCTCCGAGCTCAGCCAGGGGCCCTGGTACGCGCGGGCCCGCTACGTCCAGGGGACGATCCTGGCGCAGGAGGGTGACTACCCGGCGGCCATCCAGCAGTTTCAGCAGATCCTCAACGTCCCGGCGCTGACAGCCGAGGATCGAGAGGTGCTGGAGCTGGCGCGCCTGGCCCTGGGGCGCGTCTACTACGAGGTAGGCGATTACCTTCAGGCCACCTCCTACTATGAGCTGATCCCGCCGACCTCCCGCTTCTTCGCCGACAAGCTCTTCGAGCTGGTCTGGACCTTCATCAAGCAGGAGAAGTGGTCTTCGGCGCAGGACCAGATCGACATCTTCCTGGTCGCCTTCCCCGAGCACCGCTACGCCGTGCAGCTCAAGCTGATCGGCGGTCACCTCGCGATGAAGCAGGACCGCTACGACGAGGCGCAGCGGACCTACGAGGCGGTGGTCGATCAGTTCTCGCCCATCCAGTCCCGGCTCAAGGAGATCGAGGCCAACCGCGAGGAGGCGAGCGAGTACTTCACGCGGCTCGCCGAGGCCCGCGCCTTGGAGATGGGCTTCGACGTGCTCCCCGACTACGCGGTGGAGATGCTGCTCCAGGACAAGGGCGTCTCGCGCTCCATCGAGGTGCGTCACCAGCTCGACCAGGAGGCGGCGGACATCGCGTACGCCCAGGCCGTGGTCGAGGAGCTGGAGAGCGTGATCATGGGCGGCAGCGAGTCCATCGGCACGTTCAGCCGCGGACGCCGCGATCTGGACGCCATCCGCGACGAGGGGATTCGCCTTCAGGGGCGCATCCTGGAGAGCGAGATGGCCTGGATGAAGCAGCGCGGGGGCGCCAACGTCGCCAGCCAGATCGAGTCGCTCGAGCAGGACTGGCGCGCGGCGCGCGACACGGCCAACCAGATGCAGTCCAGCGCGACGAACGCCTCGGACGCGCTCCAGGTCTACGACGCCCAGGTTCGCGAGGTGCAGAGCCTCGCGTTCCGGCTCACCGAGCAGGTGCAGAACCTGCAGGTCGAGGCCACGGCCACCAGGCGCTTCCTGAAGGAGAACGAGTCCCGGCTCGCCTCCGCCGACGTGCGCGCGGTGCGGTCGGCCCTCGAGCAGATCGACTCGGACCTGCTCACCGCCAGTCAGGCCCTCGATCGGCTCAGCTCCGGCGCGACGCGTCGGCGGGTCCTCACCTACGTGCAGCCGGACAACGACGACGACCAGTCTCCTCAGGCGAAGCTGCGCGACTCCTACAGCGCGGTGCGCTCCCGGCTGACCAGCCTTCGTGGTCAGGTCTCCGGCGGGGACTCCAGCGCCTTCTTCCGGCAGTCCGACGACCTCTGGGCGCGCGTGGTCAGCGTTGACCAGCAGGCGCGCGCGGCGCTGACGAACCTCGGCGTCGCCGAGCGCCGCGAGCTCGAGCAGCTCAAGATCCGCCTCGCCAAGGAGACGGCTGAGCTCGCCCGCAACGCGTCCGAGCTCAGCGAGACGCGCCTGGACGCGGACCGGCTGGCGGAGGACGCCACCCGTCGGGGCATCGACGCGCTCGAGGAGGCCTTCTCGAGCACGGTGTTGCAGGCCGATATGGGCATCGTGGACGTTTACTGGCTCCAGCAGACCCTGGTGAGCGAGGAGATCGTCCGTGTCCAGAAGGAGCGGGCGGCGCGCGAGACCGAGCTGGAGTCGCGCTTCGAGATCATCCGGCAGAAGCTCCAGGAGTAATGCCTTGTCTCCGCGAATGATCACACTGCTGGCGCTCCTGTTGCCCTGCGCGTCCTCCTGGGCCGCCAGCACGGAGCCCGTCGTGGAAGAGGGGCAGCCCACCGCAGAAGAGCTCACCGCCTTCAAGGAGACGGTGGGTCGCTTCTCGGAACGGATGCAGGACTTCAACCAGGAGGCGAAGCTGTACGCCGACGTGTGGGAGGTCGAGGAGCGGGAGGAGCTCCGGGCCAGCTACGCGCAGACCCTTGGTGACCTGACGGAGAAGGAGGCGGAGCTCCGCGAGGGCTCCATCAGCCGCTTCGAGTCCTTCCTGGCGCGTTATCCGGCCGGCGAGTACACCCCGCACGTCATGTTCCGCCTCGGCGAGCTGTACTTCGAGGTGGCGGAGGAGGACTACCTCCTCGCCTCCCGTGAGTACAACCGCACCTTGGAGACGCTCGACCCCACGGCCATGGACGTCCCCGCGCCGCCGGCCGAGGATTACAGCCGCTCGGTCGCGCTCTATCGGCGCATCGTCACCGACTATCCCGGCTACAAGTACGCCGATGGCGCGTACTACATGCTGGGCTTTTGCCTGGGCCGCAACGACGCGCTGCAGTACGACCAGGAGGGCAGCCGCGACATGTTCGCCGCCCTGGTGCAGAGCTTCCCGGAGTCAAAGTTCGCCGCGGACGCCAATCTTCGCCTGGGTGAGTACTACTTCGACAAGGACCAGCTCGATCAGGCCATCGTTCACTACCAGCGCGTGGTGGACGAGGGCAAGGAGAGCCGCGTCTACGACCAGGGCTTGTACAAGCTGGCCTGGTCGCAGTACCGCAAGGCGACCACGCCGACCGAGTACCAGAACGCCCTCGGGCTCTTCGCGGACCTGCTCGACTGGTCGGAAGACAACCTGAAGGCGACGGGCAAAGAGTCCTCGATGGCCCCCGAGGCCATCCAGTACATGGCCATCTCCTTCTCCGATCTCGCGGATCGTGCCGCGGAGACCTGGGATGTGGGCACGATGGGCGCGCGCCCGTCGCCGCTGTCGATGGCGCGCGGCTTCTTTGAGACGCGCGGGGATCGCCCCTACGAGGTCAAGATCATCAAGCGCCTCGCCGAGGTGCTCATTCAGCAGGCCCGCTACGAGGAGGCCATCGCCACCCTCGACTTCCTGCAGGAGGAGTGGCCGGAGGATCCGGAGAACCCGACCTTCCAGCGGCAGATCGCCCAGCTCAACATGACCATGACCCCGCCGAACGTCGAGAAGGCGCGGCAGGCGTTGCTGGTGTTGAACGAAGACTACAACGACACCTCGGCCTGGGCGATCGCGAACCGCAGCGACCCGGACGCGCTGGACACGGCGCGGGGCTACATCGAGGAGTCGCTGGCGACGGTCGCGACGAACTACCACGAGATCGCCGACATCGCCGATCAGGAGAAGGATCCGAAGATCGCCGCCACGGTCCTCGGCCTCAGCAACCCGTCCTCCGACGAGCTGCAGAAGGCGATCAAGGACAGCTACGGGAAGGCGGCGGAGCTGTACCAGAACTATCTGGACAAATTCCCCTTCGCCAACGACTATTACGAGATCCAGTCCTACCTGGCTACGGTGCTCGTCAAGACGGGCAAGCTCCCGGAGGCCGAGGACGTCTACGTTCAGCTCCTCAAGGCCAAGGATCATCCCTACCGCGACGCCTCGCTCTGGCAGCTCATGCAGGTGCGGCGCGAGCTGCTCACGCAGAAGTACGGGGCGGTGGAGAAGCGGCCGGACGACGCGGTGGAGGAGCGCAAGGTCGCGCTGCCCAGCGGCAAGGAGCGGTCGGTCTTCGTCATCGACGACGAGCACAGGCGCTTCATCGAGGTGGCCGACGAGCTGGTGGCGGCGCAGTTCACCGACAAGGACTACGCCGAGGCCCTCGAGCAGTTCCGCCCCGCGCTGGCCTACCTGCCGGCCCAGATCCTGTTCAACTACGGGCACTACGACGAGGCGCGGCCGCGCTTCGAGACGATCATCGCCACCTGGCCCACCCGGGACGAGGCGGCGTTCAGCGCCAGCCTGATGGTCGACACCTACGCCGAGGAAGAGAACCTCGCGATGGTGCGGCAGTACTCGGGCAAGTACGGGTCGATGAACCTGGGCTCTGCCGCGACGGCCTCGAAGATCACCGGCCTGAAGAACATCCAGGAGCAGGCGGCCTTCAACATGGCCATCGAGCTCATCGACAAGGATCGCGCCGCCGCCGCCGAGGCCTTCATCGCCTTCATGGGCGAGTTCCCGAAGTCGCAGTACATCAAGGACGCCCACTACAACGCGGCCAACAGCTACGACATCATCGGCCGCGTGGACGAGGCGAACCGGCTCTTCGAGGAGTACGTCAACAAGTACCCGACGGACGCGCGCTCCGATCAGCTCTTCTTCCGGATCGCGTCGAACTACTCCGCCGTGCTCGAGCTGGACAAGGCCGTCCGCTACTACGAGACCCTGGTTCGGAACTTCCCGAAGTACGCCGACGCGCCGACCGCCATCTACAACGCGGGCTTCCTGCGCATCGGCCAGGGCGACCACGAGGGCGCGGCGAAGCTGCTCGAGCGCTACGCGCGGGAATTCCCGGCGCAGAAGGACGCGGAGCAGGTCATGTTCCTCGCCGGCCAGCAGTGGAAGCTGGTCAACGACGCCGCGGCGACCGCGTTTTATGGTCGGTACCTCAAGGCCTATCCCGAGGAGAGCCCCGACCACGTGATGGAGGCCTACCACGAGCTGGCCAAGCTCGCGGAGAAGACGGGCAACGCGCGCAACGCCGAGAAGGCCTGGGCGGACCTCGCCAACGCCTACAAGCGCTTCGCGCCGAGCGGCAAGGTCGGGCAGGCGGGCCGTCATTACGCCGCGAGCTACGAGTTCCGCCGGCTCAAGGCCATGGCGGACTCGCTGGGCGTCTACACGTTCACCAAGGACGACGAGAAGAACCTGAAGGTCATCGAAGAGAAGAAGGCGTCGCTCGAGACGCTGATCGTGGACACCCTCGCCTTCATCGACACCTACAAGGACTTCGAGTACAGCTCGGCCGCCCTGTTCGTCCAGGGCGAGGGCCACTACGTCTTCGCCGACATCGTCTACAAGGTCCCCTGCCCGCAGGGCTTCAACGAGTTCCAGTGCGACACCTTCACCGGTGAGCTCGACAAGATCCGGCTCCCCGTCGAGGAGAAGGGCAAGGCCCGCCTCCTCTCGGTGCTCGACCTGGCCAACCAGGAGAAGCGCTGGTCGGAGTGGCAGACCCGCGCCCTCGACTCTCTCTCGACGCGCGACCCGCAGAATTATTCTACGGAGAAGGTCGAGCTTCGCGGGGTGGGCGACAGCAACATCGTGCCGACCGCCGGGCCGCTGGAGCTCCGCAAGCCAGAGACCCCGGCGCCCGCGCCTGAGGTGCAGCCATGAGACGCTTCGGCTTCGCGATGTCTGCCCTGCTCCTGTGGGGCTGTCCCAAGGACCCGGAAGGGACCACGGACGCCGGGACCGCCACGCTCCCCGAGGTGGTTCCCACCCCGGACGGGAGCACGGTCCTGCCCGACGGCACGGTGATCCCCGCCGCGCCGGTGAGCTTCGAAGAGCGCTTCGCCGAGGCTGCCGCGCTGCTGCGCGCGGGCGACGTCGAGAGCGTGCAGCGGGCGAAGACGGCGCTGGTCGAGCTCGGGCGAGAGAAGCCCGATGTGGCCGAGATCCCGTACAATCTCGGGGTCGCGGCCGCCGCGCTCGGAGACCTGGACGGCGCCCGGAAGTACTACCTGCAGGCCACCGACCTGGACCCGAAGCTCGGCGACGCCTGGCTGAACCTGGGCGCGCTCGCGGAGCGCGCAGGCGACCTGAGCCGCGCGCTCGCCCACTACGAGGCGGGGCTGCGCTACGCGCCGGACAACGACAAGCTGATCGTCGGCCTGATCGGCGTGCTGCGCAAGCAGGGGCGCACGGACGAGGCGATCACCAAGGCCAAGGCCGCCCTGGTGAAGAACGCCAACAACGTGGACGCCTACAACAACCTGGGCCTCGTCTACGTGGACCAGGGCAAGCTCGATCTGGCGTTGTTCATCTACCAGAAGGCGCTCACCATCCAGGGCGCGGACAACAACGCGCT
>CAZKWG010000160.1:0-4426 GCA_964556105.1 uncultured Enterobacterales bacterium
AGGTGCACCCGCAGATGGTGCAGATCCCCGGCATCCTGGTCGACGCTGTCGTAGGGGGTCTCGCTGGCCGTCGGGCTCACCGAGTCGTCGTCGTCGTCGCAGTCGGTGCCGTCGGCGGCGTAGCCCTCCGGCGCGTCGCAGGCCTCCGTCGTCTCGAGCGCGCTGCCGTGACCGTCGAGGTCGGCGTCCAGGTACCAGGTGCTCTCGCCCTCGGCCCCGCTCTCGTCGATGGACCCGTCGCAGTCGTTGTCTACGTCGTCGCAGCTCTCCGACGCGCCAGGGAAGGCGGCGCCGTCGTCGTCATCGCAGTCGCCGTCGCAGTCCGTGACGCTGTCCCCGTCGAGGTCGGCGCAGCTCTCCACCGTGATCGAGAGGTCGCTGGCCAGATTCCAGAAGTCGTTGCTCCGATCGGTCTTCCCGTCCACGGCGTTGCCGGCGCCACGGAGCGTGTAGGTCCCGCCCGTGCTGGGCGCGGTCCACAGGAAGTCGAAGGTCGTGCTGCCGGAGCTCATCGTCGTGGCGCCGCTGTGCGTGATCTCGCTGGAGGAGAGCCTGGTGTTGCTGCCCGCAGCCAGGGTCCCTCCCGTCGCGGAGACGTTCAGACCCGCCGCGACCTGGGTGGCATGCGCCACCGTGAGCCTGACCGTGATCGTCTCGCCAGCCTCGACCGTGGTGTCGTCCGTCGAGAACGTGACCGTTGTGGCGCTGGACGCCGTGCTCCCGTGGCAGCTACCGCAGCCCGTGGTGGAATTTCCGGTCTTTCCGGAGGAGTAGGCGAGGGCGGTGGGGAGCAGGGCGAGCGTGACGAGACTCAGGGCCATTGGGGGGGTCCTTGTTCAGATGTTTGTTCGAGCTTGTCCGACTCTAAAGCAACCTTTGGTGTCGAACTATGTCCGCCTCGTCAACAGATTGTTGATGAGGACGCAACAGTTGGATCCACGCCGCGGGACGCGGGGCGGCGGAGCGCACGCGAGGGCCGCTATCCCGGAGCGGGCAGATCCAAGGCCTCCAGCACGGCCCGCAGCAGGACATCCGGCGGCGCGGGCTTGGGCACGCGGCCGTAGACGGCGTCCCCCAGCGTCGCGATCAGCGCGAAGTCCGTACACGCGGTGTGGGTCAGGACCCGCGGACGGGGCTCCACCCGCTCCAGCTCGTCGATGAGCACCAACCCGCCCAGGTGCTGGAGGTTCTCCGCGTACTGGCGGGAGCGAGGGCCCAGCGTCGTGCGGGCCGCGGATCCGAGCGGGATGAAGATGTCCGTGACGACCAGCGCGTAGGGTCGGGCGTGCAGGGCGACGACCGCCGCCTCCACCGTGCTGACGACGTCGACCTCTGCGCCCAGGACCTCGCGCAGCAGGCGGCTGACCAGCTCGACATGCTCAGGATCGTCATCGATGAACAGGATGCGCATGAGGCATGCTAACGCTGCGAGGTGCCATGATGCGCGTGCTGTTCGTTCTGGGGCTGCTCTTCGCTGGCTGTGAGCGCCCAGCGAAGGACGACCGAGCGGAGACCGGTGACGGCGAGGCGGGCGCCCCGGCGCGTCTGCGCTGGGTGCGCGGCTACGAGGGCGACTCCTGGAGCCAGAGCGCCAACGGGCTGTGGTGGCAGCTCTCGCTGCTCGGAGCGACCCCGCCCGCCGACGGGAGCGCGGTGATCCTCCTCGAGGAGAGCGATGACCGGGTGCTCCTCGAGCTCGACACGGCGCGGCTCGGCCTCGGGGAGCGCGCGCGCGGTCTGCTCGACGAGACGCTGATCGCGCTCGGCGAGAGCGACGAGGCGCGCATCTTCGGCGGCGTCGATCTGGGGAGGGCCCTGCTCGGGACGCTCTACAACCCCTGGATGTACTACACGATGACCGGCGCATGCCCGACGCTGGAGGACTGGAAGGCGCGGCACCTGGATGAGGAGCATGGCGTGTTCGTCGTGACGGACTCGCTGCTGGTGCCGGGCGAGCGCGAGATCCGCTTCAATTTGGATCCATCCACACACGATACGCTGGCCTTCCTCGCCGCCGAGGGCGAGGGCGCCCTCTCCGAGGGCTCCTTCCACGCGCTCGAGCACGAGACCCTGGACCTCCTGCCGAACGGCCAGCAGCGCTACGCGGTCTACGACGAGCAGGGAGCCATCGCGCCCTCCGCGATCGAGAGCGGCGCCGGCATGCCGGGGCGCTGCATGTGGTGCCACGAGGGCAACATGCAGCTCCTGAGCAGCGGGAACGTGCCTGTGGACGGCTATCTCGACCCTGAGAGCTTCCTGGCCCAGCTCCTGCAAGCCCAGGCGGTGCTCGAGGAGACGCGCGCCGCCGAGGACAGCGCGATCCTCTGGGAGGATCCGGCGACCCACGACTGGGGCGAGCGCCTGGTCGAGACCTTCCTCGCCCCCTCTCCGGCGCGCCTGGGCCGGGAGTGGGGCGTCCCGAGCGCCGAGGTGGAGGCGAAGATCGCCGCGCTCGGGCTGCCCACGCACATCAGCGAGGAGTATCCGGAGCAGGGCGCGCTGCTGACCCGCGCCGATGTGGACGAGGCCCTGCCGGAGCTGATGAGCTGGCTGGCGGCCCGCTCGGAGGCCGATCTGACGCTGGGCGGCAGCTACACGCCGATCCCCGTGCCGGTCTCCGCGCGGGAGCTCGACGAGGCGGCCCTCGCGCTGCTCCCCGGGTCGGAGCTCGCGCTCGCGCTCGACTGCGGCGACGCGCGCTGATCGGGCGCGCGCGAAGGACCACGTTCGCCCAGGGCGCTTGAAGAAGCCGTCAGGCGACGCGCGCGAGAACAGGCGGCGGGATAACAGAATCTTGGACGGGGCCGAACAGCACGGGGGCGCGGTGGTAGGATGATCTCGATGAGCCGGGCGAACAGGCTGGAGCTGCCCGTCGAGTCCGTGGCGCAGGGGCGCTACGTGCTCGAGCGTGCGCTGGGTGTAGGCGGGATGGCGACCGTCTACCGCGCGCACGACGTTCGTCTGGACCTCCCACGCGCCGTCAAGATCCTGAACCCGGAGCTGGTCTCCAGCCCGAGCCTGCGCAAGCGCTTCGAGATCGAGGCGCGCACGATGGCGAAGCTCCACCACCCGAACATCGTCTCCGTGTACGACATCGGCACGGAGAACGAGCTGGCCTACATGGTGATGGAGCTGGCGGACGGGGGCAGCCTCAACGATCGCCTGAAGAACGTCGGCTATCTGCTGCCGCGCACCGCGCTCGCGGCCTCGCAGTCCATCCTCTCGGCGCTTGTGCTCGCCCACGGCAAGGGCGTGATCCATCGCGACATCAAGCCCCACAACGTGCTGGTCTCGCTGGAGGGCGTGCCCAAGCTGACGGACTTCGGGATCGCGCACCTGATCGGCCAGGACAAGGCGTTGACCGCCTCGAACGCGGTGATCGGCACCTGGGCCTTCATGGCGCCCGAGCAGCGCAAGAGCGCCCGGCGCGTCACCGTCCACACCGACGTCTACGCGGTCGGCGCGACGCTCTATGCCCTGATGACGGCGCGCGACCCCTTCGACATCTACAACAAGGAGCTTCAGAAGGAGCTCTTCGCGGGAATCCCCGAGGCCATCGTCGAGGTGATCGAGCGCGCCACCCGCTACTGGCCGGAGGAGCGCTACGGGTCCGCCCAGGAGATGCTCGGCGCCATCCAGCGCGCGGACAACGCGCTTCGGCCGGACTATATCGACGAGCCATCCCGCATCGTCCCGATCATCGATCTGGGCGGCCCGGCGACCGGCATCCTGCCCACGCCGCGCAGCGCGGCGGGCAAGTCGGGCAACAGCGACAGCACCTTCGACGACGAGCTGCTGAACGATGACGGCAGGACGCCCACCCTGGCGCCTGCCTCGGAGCCCATCACCGGCCCCACCGGCCCGATCCCGCAGCTTCAGCCGCACCCCACGCTGGCGGCGCCCGGAGACGAGGAGTACACCGAGCCCGAGGACGCGCTGGACCCCTTCGTGGACGAGGCGACGCCCATCCACCTCTGGCAGACCAGCACCGATCCCATGGGCGAGCACCGCGCCGCCGGCCGCCCGATCGAGGGCCTGGTCGTGCCGGTGCCTCCGCTGGGGCACACGACCGCCGGAGCCTCCGGACCGGCGCCGGAGCCTGCTCGTCCGCTGGCCGTGAGCCAGGTTCCGGCCCCGACGCGGCGCGTCCAGCTCAAGCGAGAGCACCTCTATCTGGCGATCCTCGTGCTGGGGGGAGCCGCGACCCTCCTCATCTCCACCTGGCTCTTCCGCCGGGCAGAGCCGACCGTCGCGGAGCGACCGACGACGGCCGAGCGCCCCAGCGCCCCAGCCGCGGCCAACCCGACGACCAGCCAGCCCGCGCCCGCGCCGACCCCATCCAGTCCGCCCGCGGCGCCGGTCAGCGCCACGCCGACGACGCCCGCCCCGACGACGCCCGCCCCGACGACGCCCGCCCCGACGACGC
>CAZKWG010000160.1:4526-12261 GCA_964556105.1 uncultured Enterobacterales bacterium
CGACGACGCCCGCCCCGACGACGCCCGCCCCGACGACGCCCGCCCCGACGACGCCGGCGATCACCGCCCCCGCGCCGCCGGTGAAGCGCCCGCTCCCTTCGCAGGCGATTCAGCAGCGTCGGCTCGAGGCGCTCCCAGGTCAGTAGCCCAGGAGTAGCCCAGGCTTCGGAGCGCCACGGGGCCCGCGCTCAGCGGCGGATCTTGTCCGCCACCTTCGACGCCAGCTTGCCGAGCAGACCCTTCTGCGGAGGCGGCGGGGCCGCGCGCGGAGCGGGCTCCGGGCGAGCCGCTTGCGGCGCGGCGGCGGCCGGCGCCGGCGCGGACCTGACGTTCTGCAGCGAGATCGGCTTCGCCGCCGCGGCCTCGATCAGCGCCTCGATGTCGTCGTCGTTGCGGACGCCGTCCCCGAAGATCGGCCGCGCCCCGTCGGCGACGGCCTCGGCGATCGGCGTCCACACCCAGTCCGAGGCGTCAACGCCCTCGAGCAGGCGCTCCCCGCTCAGGTGGCGCAGCACGGGGCGGCTCTCGCGACCGTCGATGGCGGCGCGGCTCACCAGCCGTCCGGCCTCGAAGCGCGCGTGCCCACCCACGGCCGCCTCATCGTCATAGCGCAGGTAGACCGCGCTGCCCGCCTGGCGGGAGAGCGCCGCGCCCAGGCGCATCTCGACCTCATCGGCCCCCGGGACCTCCTTGCCGTCGAAGAGCAGCAGGCCGCCGACCTCGAACAGGCGCAGCCCGACGTGCGTGTACGGCCGGCCCTTCCAGGTGCCGTGTCCGACCCGCGGGGCCTCCTCGCCCTGAAGCTCGGCCGGATCGACGCCCGGCGTGTCGAGCAGCGCGCGCGCGACGTGCTCCGGCGTCAGGTGGCCGGGGACAAAGAGACCGACGTTCCGTTCTGACATGGACGACCCCCTCGATCAGCGGATGCAGCCGTAGAGCAGGTAGGTGGCGCCCGTGGAGTAACCGGAGGGATCCCCCGTGGCCGTGATGTACATGTCATCGAAGCCGTCGGCGTTCACGTCGCCCGCGAACGAGACGGCGGTCCCGGCGCCCATCTCCGAGGCCGGCCCGTCGATGCGCACGTCCGCCTCCTCGGCCGAGATGCTGCCGGAGAGCGGCCCGAGGAAGATGTAGGCCGCGCCTGCGTCCTCGCCCTTGATGTCTACGCCCGGCGCGCCGACGAGGAAGTCCGTTTGACCGTCCTGGTTGACGTCGCCCGCCTTGGAGACCGAGCTGCCCAGCTTGTCGCCCGGCAGCGCGCCGGTGATGATGGCGTCCGCCTGGTCCACCGTGAGCTCGGAGGCGAGGGGACCGTGGACGAGGATGGCCCGCCCTTCCTTGGAGCCGCCCACCGAGCCCGTCTCCGTGAGACCGTAGTCCACGCCCAGCATCACGTCGCCGAAGCCGTCCCCGTTCACGTCACCCACGGCCGCCATGACGCCGTTCGGGCGGTTGGAGAGGCTGGTGCCCTCGACGCCGCCGTCGTCGGCCGTAAACTGAATGCCCGCGTCCTTCGAGTAGTCCAGCGGCCCGAGCAGGGTGAACACGCGACCGACGCGCACGCCGTCCTCATAGAACTGCGGCGCCGAGACCAGCAGATCGTCTCCGCCGTCGGCGTCGAGATCCGTGGACTCCAGGCTCGTGCCGAGCTCGTCGAGCTCCGTCACGCCCCAGGCATAGGTCGTCAGCTCGTCCGTCTTGTCGTTGGCCAGGCAGAAGACGACCTCGAGATAGCCGGCCTCGAAGGGCCCCGCGTACATGAACAGGGCGTCCGAGCCCGGCAGCCCGACGGCGATGTCCATGTAGCCGTTGCCGTCGAAGTCGCCGTTGACCAGCCCACGCCCCAGGTTCGCCTGAGCGAAGTCCAGCACCGGCGGGATCTCGTACTGGTAGGGCGGGCAGGGGTCGTAGAGGTCCTTCTGGACCGTGACCTTCAGCTCGGCGTCGGCGCCCTTGAGGTCGCCCTCCAGCGGGCCGTAATAGATGTAGGCCGCGCCCCCGTCCTCATCCCCGTCATCCGAGCCGCGCGCGCCGATCATCACCTCGGAGTAGCCGTCGCCCGTAAAGTCCGCGACGCGCAGCCCCTCGCCGAGATAGTCGAACTCATTGTCGCCTGTGATCGTGGCGGCGGCGGCCGTGGCCAGATCGACGCTGCCTTCGCCGGGGTTGTGGCCCACGACGACCTTCCCGACGAACTCGACGTCGTCCACGCTGGCGGCCGTGGACGAGATCACCACGTCCGGAACGCCATCGCCGTTGTTGTCGCCGGTGCCGACGCGCTCACCGAGGTGATCGGTGGGGGAGGTGCCCAGGAAGACCGCGCCCGCGTCGTTGACGCTCATCTCCGGCGGGAGGCAGGCGCTGGTGCCTGTGTCGTCGGTCTCCTTGTCCTTGTCGTTGCACGCCGTGAGGACGGCGAGGCAGACAAGGGGAGCCAGCAGGCTGGCGCGGGGCGAGCGGTGAGACCTGGCGAGCACGGGCATTCGCGTGAGCTCCTCTGGGCTTGAGTCGAGGACTACACACTTAGCTTGAGCGGCCGCCTCCCACCACATCCGGTGTGGCGCCGGGGTGCGCTTTTTCAGCGGGAAGTCCCCTCCGAAAAAAAAGTGAAGCCGTTCGGGGCCCCGTCGTTAACAATGGAAACCAGGGAGGACACACCTTGGCAGACACACCGCAAAGGGACCTCTCTATGGACTACCAGGCGATCCTTGGCCGGATCCTGAACACTGTCGATCGCGACGCCTACCTGACGCCGTCGTCTCACGTAGACCCGGATCAGCGGGAGGCGCTCAGCCTGGTGGAGCGCGCGATGCAGTCGCGCGACTTCGACCCAGAGCGCACCAGCGCGCTGATCGAGCGGCTCTTCGCGGAGGGGCGCATCGACAAGGTCATGAAGCTCTCCGCGCTGCACGTCGTCGCCGCCCACCCCGCGGTCGCCGACTACGCCGAGGCCGCGCGCCTCGCCGGGGAGCAGGAGCTGGCGGCCCTCGAGCTCGGCGGCCCCAACCTCAACGCCAACCTCGCCTCCGCAGACCGGCATCGCGGCGTCGTCGCCTTCGTGCGCGGCCACGCCGTCATCGCCCTCGACTATTTCTCCCGGGCGCTCGAGCGCGAGCGCACCGCGGAGAACCTCGGCAACGTCCTCTGCGCGCTGCTCCGTCTCGGAGAGGCCGAGGACGCCGCCAGTCTCGTGCATCAGATCCGCGACGCCTACCCGACCCGGGTGGTCACGGAGCTGATGATTCGCATCCACAACGACCCCGACCTGGCCCTGCTCCGCGATGAGGAGATCGACGCATGACCTCGCTTTACGCCACGATCATCTGGCTCCTCTCTCTCTTTGGGAGCGGGCCCGCCGCATGCTCGATCACCGATGTTCAGGCCGACGTCGCCTGTGACACGCCCTTCGAGCGCACCCGCCACACCGCGAAGGTGGAGGACCCCTCGGAGGGGAGCTGGGACATCGACTGGGAGATCGAGCTTCAGCTCGAAGACTCTACCTCGGACGAACCCATCTCGAACGGATTCTGAGCCATGTCAGCCTTTCGGGACCAGCTCACGATCCTGATCGCCGACCGGCACTCCGCGGAGGCCCGCGCGTTCTTTACGTGGCTCCTGAAGTACGTAGAACGTCGCGTGGGCACCGTAGGGTCGAGACTCTACTCCGATCTCCTGCACACGTCCGAGCTCGAAGAGACCGCGGCCGAGGCCATGGTCCAGCTCATCGGCGGCAGCCTCGCCCGCTTCCGCGGGGAGAGCATGAACGAGCTCGTCGCCTACGTCCGCACCGTCGCGGACCGGGCCGTCTGTCATCGCGTCCGCCGCCGGCTGCTCGAGCGGCGCACCCTCGATGAGCGCGGCGTGGAGCTGACCTACGCCTGGAGCGCGCACCTGCTCGACCCGCTGGAGGCCATCCGGCAGGTCCCCGACTGCACCCTGCCGCAGCAGGACATGGCCTACCTGCTCGAGCTGCTGCGCGCCGGCAGCAAGGGTGAGCTGGCCCGTCGCCAGGGGGTGAGCCGCGCGGCCGTCACGCAGCGCGTGCAGCGGATCCAGGCCCGTATCCAGGCCCTGGGTCCCCGCGAGCGCGCCGCCGCCGAGGCCTGGCTGGAGCACAGCGCCCGTCGCGTGCTCGAGGCCGAGGGCGCCGCGGCGCCGGTCCCGGTCGAGCCCGTCAAGGCGGCAAGCTAGATTATCTAGCCTGCTCAAGCAGGAGCGCCGCAGCCCCCGGAGACGGTCGGGCCGCGGCGCTCTCTTCGTTCAGAGGCCCGGAGTCCGGGCCGATGCGCTCAGAACCCCGGGATCAGACCCCCGGGACGACGATCACGATCTCGCGCGTCTCGAGGATCACCGAGCCGTCCGCGACGAAGGCGACGGAGATCGTGAAGATCTGGTCTTCGCTGGTCGCGGGCACGGGGCTGCTCAGCCGCAGCGAGAAGTCCAGCGTGTCCCCGAGATCCTCGGGGCCCACCTCGGCGCTCTCGGGCGAGATCGAGGAGATGAAGCCATAGGCGTCGTCCACCGCCACCAGGCTGACGCTGGTGTACCCGATGCCGCCGCTGAGGCCGGAGATGGCCTCGACCAGCTCCTCCTCGAGCGCGTCCTCGTCGCTGTTGTTCCACTCGATGACCAGCGGATCCCCGTCCTCGTTCACCGAGCCTGTGGCGTCGCTCAGGTCCTCCATCTGGTCGGCCGCGTAGGCGCCGTAGTAGCCGCCCAGGCTCACCGCGACGCCGATGAGCGTGGCCCCGAGCTCCTCCGCCGCCGCGGTCACGTCGTCCGAGCCCGCGTCCATCGGGCAGCCGCCCGGCGTATACGAGTACCACCCGCTGGCGTCGGGATCCCGCAGGTAACCGTCCGTGATGTAGACGATGACGGGCAGCGCGTAGTCGCGGAAGCCGACGCCACCGTAATCGCCCGTGGAGTCGTCGGATGGGTCATAGGCCTGGCCGCCTGTTGCACCGAAGGGATCAGAAGGTGAGGCCTTGAAGGGCTGCACATCGTAGTCCTCGTCGTACTCGCCGTCGCAGCCCATGTCGTAGCCTTCGCCCGTCAAGGTCTGATAGAGCGCCTCCATCCCCGCCTCCGCGGCGTCGCCCCCCGAGTGGACATTGGTTGCGTCGATGGCGGTCGCCACCTCGATCACATCGTTGGTGATCTGCTTCTGGAGGATGAAGGGCAGGTCGTAGCCGGCGGACCCGTAGCTGCCGTAGGCGTAGTCGTCATAGGTGGCGAAGGCGTACTGCGCGTCGGAGATGTCCTCGGACAGGGCGTCCACGATGTCGTAGAAGCGGTCGTTCAACGCGTTGAGCGTCCCCGAGGCCGAGCAGGTGGTGTCCAGCAGGAAGACGATGTCCGTGCGCGACCCCTCCAGGGTCAGCTCGAGGATCATCGTCTCGGTGGCGCCCTCCGCCAGCTCGATGTAGCCATCGCCCGGGGTGCTGTAGGACTCCGTCGGATCCGAGCCCGCCGCGACCTCGCCCCCGTCCGAGTAGCCGTCCGAGTCCGAGTCCGAGTCATAGGCGTCCGTGCCGTAGCCGGCCTCGTCCACGTCCAGGAGCCCGTCGCCGTCCGAGTCGGCGTCGGCGTAGTCGGGGATGCCGTCCTCGTCGGTGTCCCGCGGGTCCTCGTCGCCGCCGCTCTCCTCCGTGTCGGTCGTGCCGTCGCCGTCCGAGTCCGGGTCCAGGTAGTCGGCGAGCCCGTCGTCGTCCGTGTCCACCGGGTCCTCGCCGCCGCCGCCCTCGATGGTGTCGCTGATCCCGTCGGCGTCCGAGTCGTCATCCAGGTAGTCGGGCGTGCCGTCGCCGTCCGTGTCCACCGGATAGCAGCTCGACCCGATCTCGTCCTCGTCGGCGATGCCGTCGCCGTCGTTGTCCGCGTCGTAGGGGTCGGTGGTCCCGTCGCCGTCCGAGTCCACCGGCGCGGCGCCGCCACCCTCCACGCCGTCCTCGACGCAGTTGTTGTCGCTGTCCGGGTCCCGGAAGTCGGGCGAGCCGTCCGCGTCGGAGTCGCTGGCCGCGGTCGTCAGGTCGGCGTCCCCCGCCTCGGTGCTGTCCGGGATCCCGTCATTGTCCGAGTCCGTGTCCAGATAGTCGGGCGTGCCGTCGCCGTCCGTGTCCAGCTCTCCCTCGTCGGTGTCCGTGATCGTGTCGCTGTCCGAGTCGGTCAGGTCCACCGGGACGTCGGTCTCGCTCGTGTCGCCGGTGTCGCCCTTGACGACAGGGACGCCACAGCCCGTGGCCAGGAGCAGGGTGAGCAACGGGGGGAGGAGCGGAGAGGCGAGGCGCATGTGGACAGCTCCATGAGGATGGGAAGCCAGGGAGTTTTCCTGTAGCGTAGCGCCAACCCTGGGCGAATGTCTACGAGAAATCGCCTTCGCCGCCCCGCTCCACGACGCCGACGGCGTCCAGCAGCAAGGAGACGACCTCCTTCTGCATCGCGATGCGGCGCGCCTCGTCGAAGCCCATCCAGGTCTCGACACAGACCCCCACGCAGCCCGTGGCGTCCACGATGACCTCGGTGCTGGATGTCGCCACTGGATAATAAAGGGTTGCCCAGCGCTCTTCGTCGGTCGCGCGCTGATTCAGCGCGTCCACCACCTGGCCGACCAGCGCGGGCATGGGCTGCACCCCATAGACGATGGTCTGGCCAAAAGAGGGTACCACGGCCGGATCGTAGCGCTTGCGGCTCTCGTGCAAGGTCGCGACGAGCGCGGGACGCTCGTCCAACATGAGGTCCATGAAGCGTCGCGCCAGGCGCCGCTCGACCTCGGGCGCCGTCGCGTCGCCAGGGAAGCAGCGGTTCAGGTCCAGGCCGCCCGGGGCCGCGCGGACGCGCCAGCGGTAGGCGGCGGGGTTCATCACGGGGATGACGATCAGCCGGCCCCGCTGAGGCGCGAGCCCCGCCTCCAGGAGCTCCTGCAGGGCGTGAACGCCCGCGACCTCGTCCCCGTGGATGCCCGCCTCCAGCACCACCGTGGGCCCTGGCTTCGGGGCGTCCATCACATGAACCAGCAGGGTCGGGGACCACAGGTGCGTCCCAGCGGAGAGGGGCATCGCGAGGCTCCAGATGACGCGCTCAGTGTAACGGGGCGCCCAGCGGGGAGCCGGTCGCTGGGGCGCCGGCTGGACCGACCTCCTGGCGACGCGCGCGCCGAGGCCCGCGGGCGCGCAGGAGGCGGGCGGCGAAGACCTGGGCCGCGCCGAGCTCGCCGCCCAGCATCCGTGCGATCTCCTCCGCGCGCGCCGAGCGGACCAGATCCGTGACCTCCGTGCGCGTGCGCCCGTCTTCGACCCGCTTCGAGACCCCGAGCTGCTGGTCGGCCAGGGCGGCGATCTGCGGCAGGTGGGTGACGCAGAGGACCTGGGCGTGATCGGAGAGGGCCAGGAGCTTGCGGCCGATCTCCTCGGCGGCCAGCCCGCCCAGGCCCGAGTCCACCTCGTCGAAGACCATCACCGGGACGCGGCCCTGCGGGCTGCCCTCGCGGAGCACGATCTTCAGGGCCAGGAGGACGCGGCTCAGCTCGCCGCCCGAGGCGACGCGGTGCAGGGGGCGCAGGTCCTCGCCGGGGTTGGCGGAGAGGCGCAGCTCGGCGCGCTCGAGGCCGCTCGGCCCCAGCACGCGCCCGTCGGGGAGCGGCTCGCCTTCTTCGCAGGGCAGCAGGCAGACCTGGAAGCGTGCGTGCGGCATCGCCAGCTCGGTCAGCTCGCGCTCCACACGCCCCTCCAGGGTGCGC
>CAZKWG010000161.1:0-12195 GCA_964556105.1 uncultured Enterobacterales bacterium
GGTGTCGGTGTCGGTGTCGGTGTCGGTGTCGGTGTCGGTGTCGGTGTCGGTGTCTGCGGTGTCCTCGACCGGCTCCTTGTCGTTGCACGAGGTGCTGAGCCAGAGCGTAGGGGTGAGCAGGGCGATGAGCCGGGTGCTGTGCATGGGGCCTCCTGGTGGCCCTGCCAGCTATCGGCGACGGATGTCGGTCTCGTCACTGGCGCGTGAACAGCGCGAGACTCTCCCGTGACGCCGCGGCGACACCGATGCGCGAGGGCTCGTTGCCTCAGAGGGGGCCGAGGTAAACCCTGCCTGACCAGGTACCTTCGCGTGACTCGTAGGGAGCTCCGACGGCCAGGTCGGGCAGGCCGTCACCGCTCAGGTCCGTGCCGAGGACAGCGCTGGTCCCGAAAGAGTCCTCCCAGCCGTCGCCAGTCCAGACGCGGTCGGCAGCCGCTGGGGGCTCGACGGAGCCGAAAGGCGCCAGGAAGAGGCTGACGCGGGCGACGCGGGATGTCCCGTAGTGCTGCTGCTGTGGCGCCGTGACGAAGATGTCGCCCATTCCGTCGCGATTGACGTCGCCCGCGGCGCCCAGGCTCCAGCCGGTCCAGTCCAGCGCGCCCAGGGAAGTGAAGGCCACGTCCGAGGCTTCCAGGCCGATCTCGCCAGAGACCGGGCCGTAGAGCAGGAAGCCCCGACCTGCGCGCTCGCCGTCGTCGTCGTGCAGCAGGGCGCCGACCAGGAGCTCATCGTCGCCGTCTCCATCGACGTCACCGGCATTGGCGACGGACTTTCCAGCGTAGTCGCCGTCGTCCTCGCCGAGCATGACGGCGTTCGCCTCGGCGAGCTCCAAGGTGCCGCTTCGAGGACCATAGACGAGCCAGGCCCTACCCGAGTACTCGCCCCGGGGGCTGGACCAGTAAGCGCCGACAAGGACATCGGGGTGTTCGTCGCCGTTGAAGTCGCCGGACGCGACGTTCTCGCCTGCGCGATCCTGCTCACTCTCGCCGATGAGGGTGAGGTTCGCGTCCTCGACGGTCCAACCCGGACCGATGGGGCCGAGAAACACGTAGGCGCGACCGGGCTCCAGGCCCGTCGATTCTCCGAAGCGGGTCTCGCCGACCAGGAGGTCCGCCAGTCCGTCGCCGTCACTGTCGCCAGCGGGCGCGAGTCCGTAGCCCATCCACGCCTCCCGCTTGGAGCCCTCGAGCCAGGCCGATGGAAGCGCGTATTCGTTGCTCTCGTTCGCCGGGCCGTCGACGATGAACACCCGCCCTGAGACATGATCTTCGCCGCGGCTATAGGGGATGGCATAGGCGATCTCGCCGAGGCTATCGCCGGTCATGTCGCCTGGCGCAGCGACGGCTTAGCCCGTGAGCTGCATGCTGTCGTCCTCCTCTCCCATGAAGTGGACGGCATCATCGAGGTTCATGGACGCGCGGATGGGTCCATGGACGACGAAGGCTCTGCCGGAGGCGCGCTCTTCGCTGGACGAGTAAGGGGCGCCGACCACCAGGTCTCCGTACCCGTCAGCGTCGAGGTCGTCTGCAGCGAGAGACATGCCCGCCTGCGCATTCTCCCATGGACCCATCAGCGTTGTTTCGCCCAACGCCGCCGCCTCGACATCAAGCGCATCGCAATTGGTGTCTACACCATCCCCGGAGATGTCCGATGCTCCCGGATAGCGCATGGCGTCAGCATCATCACAATCCCCCTGGAGGAGTCCGTACCCGTCTCCATCCGCATCCTCGCCTGTAGAATGCCCAGAGGGTTCGTCCGAGTCATGCGAGCCGTCGGAATCGCTATCGACAAGAGAATGTTCTGCAGTCTCGGACGGATGGGAGTCACGGGCCTTGTCGGGTACCAGACATCCCAAGAACAGCAGGAGGGATGTCAATATGCTACCCCGTTGAGCGTCTCCTCGCCCGGTCGACCCTCAACGCGCCTGCGTCAGCCCGAGCCCGTCTTGCAGCGCTGCGCGCAGCTCCGCGGCGGACTCGGAGCCATCCAGCGTCGGCCAGACGAGCTCGAGCGGGCCGCGGGCGTCCGGATCGTCGAGCGGCGCCACGATCCGATCCACCGTGACGGCGGCCTGGAGCATGCGCCCGTCCAGGGTCTCGCCGCGCAGGGTCACGGGCCCGTCCACCACCAGGACCACGTCCGTCCAGTCGCCCGCCGGTGGGTCGAGCTGCAGGTCGGCCAGCTCCTGCGGATGAGCCAGCGGCCGCGGCGGCAGGCTGCGCTGGTGACCCCGCCAGCCGACGGCGATGACGCGCCCGTAGATCTGGAGCGAGCGCAGGCCCGGGAGCTTGATCAGCTCGTCGGGGTCGGCGAGGTCAATCCCAGCCCGCGCCGGACCTGCCCCGAGCCACACGAGGCCCACGAGACCAAGCAGCACCGTCCAGCGCAGTGACATGTTCACTCCAGGCGATCAGGGCTTAAAATCCCTCGTACCTGGATAGTGTTGAAGTGTCAAGAGTCGGACCTCCCGCGTTCCCGCGGGGGAATTCAGCTCGGCCGCCTCCAGCGCCCCTGCGAGCTGTGCGTGCAGCGTGCGCACGCGCTCCGCCAGGGCGTCGACCGCGGAGAGCGGGATCAGCAGCGCCTGGGCGGACCACCAGACCTGCTCGGGCGCCGCGCAGGCCTCAGCGCCGACCCGATCCAGCAGCGCGAGGTGCAGGGCGGTCATCAGGTCACGCTGGGTGCTCGACTCCATCCAGAACTGGGTCGCGCCCAGCTCGAGCCGCCCCTCCGCGTTCGGGCGCAGCGCCCCGATCTGGCGCAGCGTCTGCAGGCTGCGCGCGATGGACTCGTCGTCCGACGGTGCGTAGAGCTGCTGTCGAATCCACAGGGGATCTTCTTGGAAGGCTGGATGGCGGGCCAGCTCGAGGACGGTCAGCGGCAACGGATCGGAGACGGCCCACATGCGCGCGGCGTCCAGCGGGCGGGCTTCGCGGAAACCGGGCAGGGCGAGCCGCTTCGTGAGCAGCCGCGCGCGGCCGGCTCGGGACGGCTCCAGCGTGTAGCGCCAGAGCAGGTCGAGATCCTGGGCCTCTTGCGGGCTCAACCACAGCGCCTTGCCCAGCTCCGGCAGGTGCTTCTCTTGCAAGTGGCGCGCGCCGCTGAGCAGGCTTGAGATCAGCGAGGGCGAGCAGCCCATGCGCTGGGCGATCTGGCCCATGGTGAAGGTCCGGTTGCGGGCCGCAGCTTGCTGCTTCTTGTACGTGAACCAGGCGCGGAACCAGACCCGATAGTCGTCGAAACGATAAGTGGACGGCAGATCATCGACCGGCTGCGCGATCAGCGCGGGGGACGCTGGCGCCTCGCTGTCGGTGCGCACGACGGAGCCCACCCAGACAGGGGCCCCCTGGTGCGGTCGCCCCGCGCCCTCGACGGGCCGGGTCAGGGGCGTGAGCTGGGCGCCGACATGGAAGACGGCGCAGGGCTGGCCGCGCACCGGCAGGGCCGCCGCCCAGGCGCGCAGATCTCGCTGGAAGGTGGCCAGCGTCGCCGAGACCGCCTCTGCCCAGCCCTCCGAGGAGGTGAGCCAGACCGATGTTCGCACCAGCCGTCTCCCCAACGGCACCACCTCCAGCGCGTAGCGGGCCCGGCGCAGCGCATCGAGGATCGTCGGGATCTCGCCTTTCTCCAGCGGCCCCAGCGCGCGCAGGGCCGGCGTCGGCGTCAGCGGGCGGCCCTTCAGGGCGCTCATCGTCAGCCGCCCGATGTCGTGGACCAGGGTGGGCGGCAGGAGGACGGCCGCCAGCTCGCGGGGACCGGCGTCGACCACGTCACGCAGCGCCAGCGCCTCCAGGGTCAGCAGGTTCAGCGGAGACCCGTTCGGTGAGGGCTCGGTGACCGCCCTGGGCGCCGCGGCCAGCAATTGCGCCTCCAGACCCCGCTTCGCCGCGGCCCGCGCCCGCGGCGCGCCGTGGGCGGCCTCCACCAGCAGGAGCAGCGCGCCCTTCTGGGCCTCGCTGAGGTCGAAGGCGAGGATCAGGTTCTCCAGGTAGGGCGATCCCAGCCGCCGTCGCCCCTTCAGGATGTTGTTCAGGTGTCCGGGCGTGCATCCCATCTGCGCCGCCAGCAGGCCGCGGGCGGCGCTGCCGTGCGCGCGCTCCAGCCGATGCAGGCAGCGATCCAGCCAGAGCCGATAGGTGGCGTAGCGGGCAGGATCGGGCGCCCGCCGCGCGAGCGGGGATCGGAGGGCCGGAGGGGACATGGCGGTGACGATATCTGAGGCGCTCTCTTCGTGACCCCGCCCAGCCGCGCTCTCCCTTGCGGCCTGAATATGGGGGGCGGGAAAGATCAACCTCTGCATTTAATTTCTCGGGGCCTCGCGCTCCGCCCCTCGCGCCGCCTGCTGCGCCGCCCCGCCGCGCCCTCTCGGCCCGCTCGCGCCGCCTGTTTTCGCGGGCTGGCCGAAGGTGCGTCGAAGCCACGGAACACAGGATCCTGTGCCTCGCGGGGTGGAACGGGCGCCCCGAGTCGGCTATCCTGGCCTGTGCCCCGCGGTGCGCGCGTGCAGCGGCGGCAACAGGATCTCGGATGAACAGCTTCGATCTGCTCTCCTCTCAAGTCCGAGAGGACCCGTATCCCCTCTTCGCCAGCCTGCGCGCCGACGCGCCGGTGACCGCCACGGCGTCCTTCGGCATCTGGGCCGTCAGCCGCTATGACGACGTGGTCGCCGTGCTCGACAACCCCACCGCGTTCGGGAACCGCCCGAACAACGCGCCACCGTTGGGCGATCCGGAGCCCTTCGAGGCCTCGCTGCTCGTCGCGGAGCCGCCGGCCCGCTCGAAGGTGCGCGCGCTGGTCCGCAAGGCCCTCTCTTCGGAGCTGCTGGAGCGGCACGAGAAGAAGGTCCGCGCCTCGGCGCATGCGCTGGTCGACCGCGTGCTGGAGCGCGACAACCTCGATCTCATCGGCCTGCTGGCCCTGCCGCTGCCCGCCGCCTCGATGGCGGATCTGCTCGGCATCCCGCCCGCCCGCCGCGCCGCCTTCATGCGCTGGGCCACCGACGCGCTCTCCCCCGGCCCGGACGCCTCGGGCGCCGACCGGATGAAGAAGCTGCGCGGCAGCATGGACGGCTTCGTCGGCTACCTGGCCGAGCTGCTCACGCAGCGCCGCGCCGAGCCCGGGGACGACCTGCTCAGCGCGCTGGCGCAGGTGGAGGAGGGCGGCACGAAGCTCACCGACGCCGAGATCCTCGCCAGCGCCCTGCACCTGCTCCTGGCGGGCAACGAGGTCGCCGCCGATCTCATCGGCAACGTCCTGCTCTCGCTGCTGCAGAACCCCGAGGTCTACCGCGCGGTGCGCGAGGATCCGAGCCGCATCCCCGTGCTGATCGAGGAGACCCTGCGGCACAACAGCCCCGTGCTCGGCCAGCTCCGCGTGGCGAACCAGAGCGTCACGGTGGGCGGCCAGACCATCCCCAGCGGCGCGGTGGTGCTCACCCTGCTCGCCTCGGCCAACCGCGATCCGGCGCACTTCGCCGATCCCGACCGCTTCGACCTGAACCGCGAGAACGCGGAGCACCTCGCGCTCGGTCAGCCCGGCCACCCCTCGCTGTGGGCCCCCCGCGCCCGCCTCGAGGCGCGCGTCGCCATCGAGGTCCTCTTCGAGCGCCTCCCCGACTTCGGTCCCGGCGAGGGCGAGATCCAGTGGTGCAGCGCCCTGCTCTTCCGCGGCCCGCGCCAGGTGCCGGTCGCCTACGCCGACGGGACGCAGGACGAGGCCGACGCCGAGACCCAGCTGGCCGAGTAGCCGCTCAGCCGCCCAGTCGATAGGTCGAGCGCTGCGACCAGACGCCCGCGCGCCGCTCCATCAGCCAGAGCGAGCCGATGGTCTCGCGGATGGGCAGCATCGGCCCGATGTCGGCCTCGATCATCGTGAAGTCCTGCGCGCCGTCTGGTCGGGCCTGGGCGCCCCAGGCCACCGTCACGTGCATGCGGGGCCGTGGGCCGTACTTGCCGTCATAGGGGACGATCATCGGCCAGCGGGCCAGCAGCGCGTCGCGCAGGCGCTCCATCGCGCTGTAGGGGTCGAGCGCCAGGGTCAGGATGTCCGTGAGGACCTCCGTGCGGGTCATCGTGATCGGGAAGGGAGGGATGCTTCCAAGGACCTTCGTCAGGCGTTCGAGCTGGTGTCGCGTGATCGCGTCGGGCGTCAGGAACGGGTAGAGCAGCGTCACGTGCGCGGGCACGCCCTCGTGCGCGGTGCGGTCGTAGCGGGCGCGCCACGGCCCGACGATCGGGTCGGCGGCGGGGACGGGCAGGATGAGGGCGGTGGTGTCCGGGATCACGGATGCCACACCGTTCCTTCGGGCTCGAGGGCGGGCCTGGGTGGGCCGGGGAGGATCTCGCGCAGATAACCCTCCACGGTCCGCTCCTTCTTCCAGTGGCGAGGGTAGCCCAGCGCGACCTCCTCGAAGCGGACGCCGTCGCGCCAGTCGGTGGCGCGCATGTGCAGGTGTCCGCTCACCACGACCTGCACCGGGAATCGGGTGTGCCAGTCCTCGGTCGCGCGCGTGCCGCACCAGGGCGTAAACCGCGGGATGCGGAAGAGGCGCACGAGATCGCGGCGCAACGGGTAGTGGTTGATCAGCACCAGCGGGCCGCTGGCCGAAGACAGGCGTCTCTCCGAGATGGCGACGCGCTCGGCGCACCAGGCGTCGATGGTCGGCCAGGGGTCGGTCTTCAACCAGAAGTCGTCGGTCGAGCGGATGCCGTGCTCGCCCGCCCAGTCGAGCACCGCCTCGCGCGCGACCTCGTCGGGGCGGAAGCTCATGTCGTAGAGGCAGAAGATCAGCGCCAGCGTCGCCCCTCCACCGGGGCCGGTCCAGCGCACCCAGGGGTCCTCGGGCGTGAGCACGCCGTGGCGCTGGCAGCGCTCGACGAGGAGATCGTAGCGGGCCTCGCCGCGGGGGCCGTCGTCGCGCACCCAGAGCTCGTGGTTGCCGGGCACCCAGAGCACGCGCTCGAAGCGGTCGGTGAGCACCTGCCATGCCAGCTCCATCGGGCCGGGTCGGTCAGCGACGTCGCCGGCGACGATCAGCCAGTCCCCGGGGTGCTCGGGCAGGCTGATGAGCCCGTCCAGGTTCCCGGGGTGGTCGACGTGGAGGTCGCTGAGCGCCAGCAGGCGGGGAGGCATGGGGCTGCGTAACCCCCGGGAGGGCTCAGTTGGTGGCGTCTACGGTGCTCATCGCGCTGAGCTTGCCCTTCTCCAGCTCGAAGCGCACGCGCTTGCCGCTGGTCACCTCCACCGACTGGCGCAGGTTCAGGTTCTCTTCGCGCGAGCGCAGCTCGACCGTGTGTGGGCCGGGCGCGAGATCCTTGGCGATGAACGCGTTCTTCAGCTTGCTGTAGGGCACGGACTGACCGTCTACCAGCACGCGCACGCCGCTGTCCGCGCGCACCTCGATCTGCCCGTTGTTGCGCGCGGCGGCCTCTTTGGCGGCGGCCTCTTTGGCGGCGGCCTCCTTGGCGGCGGCCTCCTGGGCGGCGGTCTCGGCGCTCGTGCTGGCGCCGCTCTCGGGCGCGGTGGACCTCGTCGCGGTCGTGGTCGTCGTGGCGCTGGTCTTCGCCGCGCTGGGGCTGGCCGTCGTGGTCGTCGTCGCGGTCGTCGCGGTCGTCGCGGTCGTCGTCGCGGTCGTCTCCGCGCCGGGCGTGGCCGCGAGCTCCCCCTCCGGGCAGGTGCAGGTGGCCAGCTTCGCCTCGGCCGCCGCCAGCGCCAGCCGCGTCGCGTCGGCCGCCTCCTGCGTCGCCGTCAGGCGCGACTGCGCGTCCTGCAGCTCCTGTCGGACCGTGGCCAGCTCGGCCTCCGCCGCGGAGCCGCCGGTCAGCTCGCCGACGACACCACCGCATGCCAGAAAGACGAGGCTCGACATCAACAGGATCGCTCGGGTCCAGGACCGCATGGTGAACTCCAGGGGGGTGAGCGCCTCGCGCCGCACCTTAGCGTCCTGCTCGTCGGTCCGGCAAGTCCGAAGCGGCACGGGAGCCCGATCGGATCGTGGAACTCTGTTCAGTCGCGGGGGGCGGGCCGCGCGCGGTGGAGCGGGCGTGGGGCGCGCGCGCGGGGGCTGAGACCTCGCTCTCCTCCAGACGATCTACCCCGCCCTGGCCTGCGCCAGCCGCGCCTGCGCCCAGCCCGTCGCCTCCTTGCGCTCCGGTCTGCTCTTCTTCTGGGAGCCGGTCTGCTCCAGGGCGCGCCAGCGGGCGATCAGCGCCTGCGCGACGGCCTCGCCCACGCAGGCCCCGGTCCAGGCCCGTCGATGATCGCCCGAGCTCAGCGTGCAGGTGAAGCTCAGGGCGCCGTCGGGTCCCCGCTCCCGCTGAACCGAGAACGAGACCGTCTGGCCGCAGGCCTGCTCCAGCATCGCCAGCAGGTGCCCCAGGACGACGGGGTCGGTGATCAACGGGACCAGGCCCTCCTGAAGCGCCTGCTCGCGGGAGAGGCCTCGGCTCGGGCTGATCTCCAGCAGCGCGCCGTCCGGTCGCAGCGCGACGGTGTGGGCTCCCCAGGTCCAGCGGGTGGAGGTGAGCAGACCGCGGGCGACGGTGACCTGGGCGGGGGTGAGGCCGGTGTAGCTGGGGCGCATGATCGAGGAAGACCTCGACCAGGACGGGCTCGCCAGCAAGGCAGAGCAGCGATCGGCGCGGGCTGCCGGCGCCCCTGGCCCGAGGCTCCAGGGGCGAGGCCGACAAGGGACGCGCAGTCCGAGTACGGGTCGGCGGCGATGATGCGGACAGGTTCTGTCCGCATGGATCGGCGGCCTCGGGCGGCTCAGCAGCGGGCGAGGAAGTCCCGCGCGCGGGCCAGCAGCAGGGCGGCGTCGGCCGCGTCGTGATCGGGGCTGTCCCGGTCGGTGAACAGGTGGCCGGGCGCCTCGTAGGCGAAGGCCTCGCAGGGCTGGCCGGCGGCGCGGACGGCCGCGAGCAGCGCCTCGTTCTGCTCGGGCTCGTTCCAGGGGTCGCGCGGGCCGTAGTGGAGCTGCACCGGCACCGGGGGCCAGCGCTCAAGCCCCAGATAGCGGGGGTCGATGGCGCCGTGCATGAGCAGCAGCCCGCGCGCGCCCGGCCGGCTGACCGCCAGGAATTCCGCGCTCGCCGCGCCCATGGAGTAGCCGGCGTAGACGAGGTCGGTGGGCAGGTCGGCTACGGCGGCCAGCGCCCGCGCGCTCAGCTCGGCGACGCCCAGCGCGTCGCGGCAGGCCACGCCCTCGTCGAGGGCGTCGAAGACCCGCCCGTCGTAGAGATCGGGCGTCAGCACGGTGTGGCCGTCGGCGCGCAGCGCGTCGGCGAAGGCGTGAACGGCCGGGCGGAGGCCGAGGGCGGAGTGGAAGAGCACGACGGTGACGGGCATGGGGTCTCCGGGATGAACTGTACGGTGTACAATATAGCTGTACACCGTACAGCTTCCGGTGTAAAGTGCGCCCATGAAGATCCCGACGCAGAAGCGGAGAGCGCCCGGTCAGCGGGCCGGTGTGGACGCCGAGGCTGTGCTGGCGGCGGCGAAGGCGGTCTATGCGCGGGCGGGGCTGGAGGGGCTCTCCATGCGCGCCGTGGCGGCAGCGCTGGGGGTGGCGCCGAACACGCTCTACAGCCACGTCCCGGATCGCGACGCGCTCCTGGACCAGCTCATCGACGCCGTGCAGGGCGAGGTGGCGCTGCCCGGTCCTTCCCCGTCCTGGCAGGAGGGGCTCCGGCGGCTCATGGTCGCCTCGCGGGACGTCCTGCTGCGGCACGGGGACCTGATGCCGCTCTTCCTGGCCCGGCCGACGCGCGGGCCGAACGCCCTGCGCCTGGGCGAGGCCGCGCTCACCCTGCTGGCGGCGGGCGGTGTCCAGGGCCCGCGCGCGGTCGAGGCGCTGCGCGTGCTGCTGGTCTACACCATCGGCTTCGCCGCTCAGGAGGCGCCGCGCCGAGCCGAGCCGGACGACGACGCGCGCAAGGCGGCCACCCGCGCCGTGCTCTCCCGGGCCGAGGGGCTGCCGCACATGGCCGCCCAGGCCGCGCCGCTGGCCGAGCACCCGGGCGACGCCACCTTCGCCGCCGGGCTGGACTGGCTGCTCGCCGGGGTGGCGGGCGCTCGCTCGCGATAGGAGGAGGGTGTCCTGATGAGGTCATGTCTCTGGCGCGCCGCGCCGCTCTGGGTCGGACTCTTTGGCGCGACGCAGGCCGCCGAGCCCACGCCGGAGACCTGGCGGGCCCTCCTGGACGACATGAGCGAGACCGTCGTCGCCGGCGTCCGCGCCGATCTGCGCGGGCCCTGTCGCTCGTCGGAGGCGGTGGCGGCGACGCTGCTGGCCTGGTCGCCGTGGGGCGAGGCGACCCGGGCGCGGATGGCGGAGCTGCTTGTAGAGCACAGGCTCGACCCGAGCGCGCTGGCCGCCTGGGTCGCCGCGCACCCTGAGGAGGTCGCCGCGTCGACCTTCGAGCTTCGCGGTCTCGATCGCGTGATGCGTCGCTACGCGCGTCGCTGTGAGATCGGCCCTGTCGATCCGGCGGTGCTGATCGACGCGATGGCGGCTTCGCCCGGCCGCGGCCAGCCGCCGGAGCCCGTGGACGCCCCTCCCGAGCGTGGTCCGGCCTGGGGTGAGGATCTCGACGCGGCGCTGGCCCAGGCGCAGGCAAGCGGGCGGCCCGTGCTGGTCTGGTTCAGCGCCTCCTGGGCCATGGCGGTGCGCGACATGGAGCGCACGTCCTGGTCGGACGCGCGGGTGATGGACCTGGTCGCCCGCTGCTTCATCCCGCTGCGCATTGACGTGACGGCGGAGAGCGAGGCGAGCGCCGCGCTGCTGGCGCGCTGGGGGGTAAAAGGGGTCCCGACGACGCTGCTGGTCGACGCGCGCGGCGAGGTCCTGGGAGATCCGATCCTGCTCGTTGGGAGCGACCCGGACGCGCTGCTGAGCGCGCTGACGCCGCGCTGCGAGGTTCAGGCTCCTACGGCTCCTCCAATTTGAGCGCGACCGGCGCCACCGGCAGGTGCGGCTCGCTCCAGGGGTCGGGGACGCCCCAGTCGGCGCTGGCCTGGAAGCGCGTCCAGGTGTTCCCGATCAGGCGCTCGTGGGGGTAATAGTTGGACTTGTACTTGAGCGCCTGTGAGTCCGACGCCCACAGCCCGAGATAATAGTAGTCGATCTTGCGCTCACGGCAGAGCTCGATCTCGTGCAGCACGCTGTAGACGCCCAGCGAGCGGCGCTCGAACTCGGGGTCGAAGTAGTGGTAGGCGCTGTTGGCGGCGTATGCGCCGAGGTCGAGCAGGCTGACGGCGACCAGGCGGCGGCCGATGTGGTAGCGCACCTCGACGGTGTGGGCGCAGCTCTCGGCCAGCCAGCCGGCGTAGACGCGGGGGTCCTGGTCGGCCTCGCTCATGAGCAGGCCGCGCTGGATGCGGTGGCGGTTCCACAGGCTGACGCGCTCGTAGCTGACGCCGGGGGTGTCCAGGGAGACGCGCAGGTCCTGGTTGCGCCTCCAGACGCGCTCCTGGCTGCGCGAGCGCTTGAAGTCGGCGACGGGCACGCGCACGGGCTCGCAGGAGCGGCAGAGCGGGCAGGCGGTGCGGAAGAGCGCCGTGCCGACGCGCTGATAGCCGGCCTCCAACATGCGGTCGAGCTGCGCCGGGCCCAGGCGGCCGAAGGGCCGGTAGCGGGGGCAGCGCGCCTCCTGACCGTCGCGGTACGGGCACAGCTCGACCTCGTCCGAGACCAGGTACAGGAACGGGGCGCCGGCCGGCGCGCGCGAGGCGGGGAGCTTCGACATCGCGACAGCGTAACCAATCCATGTGCCGGCAGATCGGACAAGGGCCCCATCCGGGGATACCTGGAGCCCCAGCTTCAGGAGCAGGACATGAACATCCTCTACGGCGTCGTGGGCGAGGGCATGGGGCACGCGACCCGCTCTTCGGTCGTCATCGGCCACCTGCTGGCCCGCGGGCACAAGGTCAAGGTCGTGGCGAGCGGGCGGGCCCACCGTTTCCTGAGCGAGCGCTACGCGGACGTGGACCGCATCCACGGCCTGCACATCGTCTACGCCTCGAACGAGGTGCAACGCCGCGAGACGGTGATCAGCAACCTGCTGCAGCTCCCGGAGAACCTCGCCACCAACGTCGCCGCCTACCTGGAGCTGGTGGGCGAGTTCGAGCCGCAGCTCGTCATCAGCGACTTCGACTCCTTCGCCTGGCTCTACGCCCAGAACCACGGCCTGCCCATCC
>CAZKWG010000162.1:0-12125 GCA_964556105.1 uncultured Enterobacterales bacterium
CGGGGGCCCTGCTCGAGCCCGCCCATCCAGCCCTGGCCCTGCGCCTCGCGGGGTCACAGGATGTCATCATCGATATTGCCCGTGCCCCCTGGGCGGATGGCGCGCGCGCCGCGCTCAACGGCGCCCGCGTGGAGGCCGCCGCCCGTCGTCTGGGATCGGGCGGGGTCTACATCCTGGCCGTCCATCTGGGGCGCCTGCCGGCGGGAGGCGCGGAGGCCGCCACGCGGCTGGTGTTGGATCGGTTCGCCCATGTGCAGCTCTGGGTGCCGCCAGCGGGGGCGGACACGCTGATCGTGGTCGGGACGCGCGATCCCCTCCCCCTCGGGACGCTGCTGGCCCGCGCGGAGCGTCAACGGGACGCGCTCGGCGCCTTCGGCCTGGAGACGCCGATAGACCTCGCGGGGCTGGCCATCGCCGACGCGGCGTCCGCGCGCGCCTGGGTCGAGGAGGCGCGGCCCGTGGCCCTCGACGGCGGGCTGAGCGCGGCAAACTTCCTGCCGCTCCAGCAGCAGCTCGCCTCGCTCGCCGGGCACACCGCGACGCCCGAGCGGATCTGGGCCTCGCCCGAGCCCGCGCAGCAGGAGGCGCTCCGTGTGCGCATCCGCGCGCGGGAGGCCTTCCTCGAGGTGCTCGGCGAGGCCGCGGCGGGCGACCTGGAGGCGGTCTTCGAGCGCACGCGCCTGCTGCTCAGCGAGGCTGGCGAGGCGGGGAGCGCCACGCTGGACCCCCTGCTGGAGCCTCACCTGGAGCGGGGGCGCGAGGCGCTGGCCCGCGCCGGCCAGGAGGGCCTGACCTCGCCCGCCTGGGACGAGGCCCGCGCAGCAGCGGTGACCGCCCAGATGCTCAACCCGACCAGCCCGCTGCCGCGCGAGCTGCTGGGCGACATCGCGTTGGCCCAGGGCAATTCCCGCCTCGCCCGCGAGCAGTACGAGGCCGCCCTCGCCGCGGAGCCCGACCGCCCCGCCTCGCTGACGGGGCTGGCGCGGGCCTGGCGCCTGCAGGGGGAGACGGCGCAGGCCGAGGAGGCGCTGCGCAAGGCGGTCCGGGCCGCGCCGCGCAACGCCAGCGTCTGGCAGAACCTGGGCGTCTTCCTGCTGGAGACGGGCCGCGCGTCGGAGGCCGAGGAGCACCTTCGCCGCGCCGCCTCGCTGGACGACGAGGCGGCGGCGCCGCACCTCGCCCTGGCCGAGCTGGCCCTGAGCAAGGGGGACGCCACCCGGGCGCTGGTCGAGGTCGAGCGGGCGCTGCGCCTGGAGAACACCGGCTACGGCTGGTACCTGCGCGGGCGGGCCCACTTCGCGCTCGAGCAGCGCGATCTCGCCGAGGAGGACTTCCGCAACGCGGTGCTGGCCGAGCCGCGGCTGGCGGAGGCGCGCGGCGCCATCGGCCACATCCAGGCCCTGCGCGGCGATCTGCCGGCCGCCGCGGAGTCCTTCAAGGCCGTGCTGCTGCTGCAGCCCGAGAACAGCGCCGCCCGCGAGAATTTGAAGCGTGTGACGGAGCTGATGGCCCGCACGCGCCCGGCCGAGAAGTAACAACAGCGGCGTTTTAAAACGCTGTCGTCTGAATCAGGTGTCCTGCGTGTGGAGCCCGACCTCACGCGCCAGCACCCGCAGGCTCTCCACGGAGCTCTCGGCCTCTTTCCTGGCGATCGCGTGCACCATCGCGCGCGCCGCGGCGTTCACCGGCGTCGGGATCCCGTGCCGCGCGCCGCGCGCGACCACCTCGCCGTTGAGGAAGTCCACGGCCGGCGGGCGCCCGCGCTCGATGGCCGCCAGCATCGACGAGCGCAGGCGGCGGTAGCGGGTGCCGACGGCCAGCATCAGCGCGTGTTTGGCCACCAGGCTGGCCGATCCGTGGGTGGCGGCGCGCTCCTTCTCGGTCAGCGCCAGGGCGTCCAGATCGATGGTGCCGGCGATCTTCTCCAGCTTGATGCCCTCGGCGTGGGCCACGGCCACGGTCTCCGACATGATCTCCAGCGTGAGCCGGCGCACGAAGCGCCGCCGCATGAGCACGCCCAGGCGGTCGCCGCCGATCGTGCCGAGCGTCGAGACCCCGGCGTTGAACGCGAGCTTGCTCCAGCGGGCGCCGCTCAGGTTGTCCGTCAGGGTCACCGGGCCGACGCTCTCCAGGAGCAGCGCCAGCTCGCCGAGCCAGGGGTTCTCCACCCCAGGCAGGGTGCCGATCGTGAAGCCACCCTCCGAGGTGCGCTCGTAGACCCCCGGGGCGGGCATGCTCGCGCCCCAGGAGACGACGGCGCCGACGACGCGCTCGCGCCCGAGGATGGGGGCCACGCGCTCCTCGCACAGCCCGTTCTGCAGGCAGACCACGGCGCCCGACGCGGCCAGCCAGGGCTGGACCTCCTGGGCCGCCTGCTCCACCTGCGGGGGCTGAACCGCGAGGATGACCCAGTCGAACGGGGCCAGCTCGGGGCTGAGCGCCGAGACCACCTGCCCTCTCGTCACGCGCGCGCCGCCCACCCCTCGCAGACGGAAGCCCGCCTCGGCGACCGCGTCGGCGATCTCGGTGTTCGTCGAGAGCGCGATCACCTCGCCGCGCAGCTCGGACGGATGCTGCAGCAGAGAGCCGGTGACGACGCCCCCGATGCCGCCGCATCCCACGACGAGGATGCGCGGGGTGCGCCGGGGTTCGAGCTCGGGGCCAGGGTTCGCGGCGGGGACGTTCGGCATCCGTATGCGTTAGCGCGGCGGGGGCACCTCCGCATGGAGGTCCCGCGCGCCGCGACGTCGGGTCGCTCAGCCGATGGCCAGAAGCGGCGATACCCCTGGAAAGTACGCCTCCGGGTCCACGTCGAAGCGCGCGAGCACGCCGGCCGCGAGGTGGGCAGGGGTCAGCCGCTCTCCGCCCGAGGCGGGCTCGCCGCTGCTCAGGTCCACGGCCTCGCCGACCAGGGCCTCGCTGGTCCCGCCGATCACCCGTCCGCCCTCCAGATCCGCCCCGACGAGCAGCGCGCTGGTGGTCGGCCAGTGGTCCTTGCCGTCGGCGGCGTTGAGCGTGGGCGCGCGCCCCATCTCCGAGAGCACCATCACCAGCGTCTGGTCGAGCAGGGTCTCCCCTCCCCCCGCGTCGCCGTCTTCGGTCTCGCTGGTAGCTAGCGTATCTAGTAAAGTCTTCAGGCGCGCGAAGAGGTTCTCGAAGGCCCGATCCTGGTTGTCGGCGTTGTTGTGGTGCGCGTCCCAGGTGCACTGGTTGGGCAGGCCGACCTCGACCGTCAGGCTGCGGCAGAGGCCGCCGGCGAGGACGCGCGGCGCGAGGGCCAGGCGGGTCTCGTCGGTGGGGTTCTCGGGGATGGAGAGGGCGGCGATGGCGGCCTCCAGCTCGGGCAGGCGCTCCAGGCCCGCGAGCCAGGCGGAGAGCGCGGGGCGATCGGCCGCGCCCAGGCGCGCCGCCTCCTCGGAGAGGGTGACGCGGATCTGGGCCTCGATGCTGGGATCCACGGCGAGGCCCTCGGGCAGCTCCCCGGAGGCGATCCCCGCGAGGGTCGCGTTCAGCGGGACCAGGGCCGCGCCGAGCTCGCCCGGGTAGCGTGGGCCGGAGAGCACGACGTGCGGCAGCGCGAGCCCGCTGGCCGTCTGGGCCGCCAGCGCCGTCGCCAGGTCGGGGCGCCCCAGCTCGCGGCCGCCCGTCAGCATCAGGCGGGTGCAGCCCTCGTGGCTGATCGAGCCCACGGAGAGGCCGTTGATGACCACGGCGCGGCTCCCGTAGCGCTCGAAGAAGGAGCGCACGGAGGGGCGGCTCTCGGCGTCGGCGAAGGAGACGCCCTGGACGGTGGCCAGGGTGGACGCCGGGTCTCCGCTGATCGCCCTGCCCGCGGGAGGATCGAAGACGAAGGTGGGATCCCAGCCGCCGGCGTTCCAAAGGACCAGGAGGCGGCTCGGGCCGCTGGCGCGCGCGCGCCGGCCGCTCAGGCCCAGGGCGAGGGTGGCGAGGGCGCCCAGGCCGAGCAGGCGTCGGCGGGTCATGGGCTCGCCTCCGCGGCCAGCAGCATCCGCCCCATCCACTCCACGTCCTCGCTCAGCGGGAAGGCTGGAAGATCCTCGAACGGGAAGGCGACGGTGAGCTGAAGGTGCGACTCCGTCCAGCGCCCGCCCTCGCCATCGCCCGCCTCCAGGTGGCGCTCGACCAGCGCGAGCGTCGGCGAGAGGCGCCAGGAGAGCGCGCGCAGGCCCTCGCCGTCGGAGGGCGCGTCGCTCAGGGTGAGCGTGTAGCGGGGCGCGTCGGGGTCGGTGACCCGCGGGTCAACGTCCGTGGCGTCTTCCACCGAGGCTTCCCAGCGTTGATCCTCGTCCATCACCGCGTCGGGCGTGGTGCGGGTGACGGTCGTGTCCTGGAGCCAGGCCTCGGCGGCCCCGTCCAGGATCAGCAGGGGAGGCTCCCAGCGTTCGTCGAGCGCCTCTGCGCCCTCCGCGTCGTAGAGGGTCCTGCCGACCAGCCAGGCCCGCTCGCCCTCGATCTGGTAGCGCTCCGCGGACCAGGCGCCGGTCCTGCCGTCGAGATCGCCGCCCGAGAGGTCGGTGTAGAGCACGAGCTCTCCGTCCTCTTCGGCTGCGCTCACCCGCGTCTCGGCGGCGCCGAGCAGCCCCGCGGGCGCCGTCCCGACCGGGAGCGCCGCCTCCTCGCCCGGCGCGTCGCAGTCGAGCCAGGCGAGCAGGCGCGCCGCGTCGGCCTGCGAGAGCCCGCCTCCGGGCGGCATCGTGCCCGCGGTGACGGCCTCCTCGATGGCCTCGGCCCAGGTGCGGGCGCCCTCCAGGGTGTCCAGGTTCATCCCCTCGGGCGCGCCGTGGCGGGCCTCTCCGGACAGCGCGGCGGCGTGGCAGGCGGCGCAGGCGTCGAGGAGCACGGGCTGGCCTGCGCTCTCCCAGGTCCCGCAGCCCGCGGCCTCGGCGTCGTCCGCGTCGAAGCGGCGATCCTCGTCGGAGCCGCCGCAGGCCGGGAGCAGGCCCAGGAGCGCGAGCAGGAGCATCTCAGTACACCGCCTGCTGAGGATGCCGGATCAACGCCGCGAGGCTGGCCTCCCAGGCCAGCTCCGGGCCGCCCTCGGCCTCCACGGTGCTCCAGAGGTCGAACAGGGCGTCGATGGCCGCGCTGTCGGGCTCCGCGGGCAGCCCGAGCAGCCGCACGTGCCAGGCGGCGAGCTGGGCGCGGACCTGGGCCTCGGCGGGTGCCTCGTCGGGCTCCGCCGCGGTGAAGAGCAGGCGCTCAGCGGGGGCGCGCGCGCGGTCCAGGGCGATGGCGCGCGGCGCGGCGACGCGGGCGGCCCACATCATCAAGGCCTGCGAGGCGAGCCCCGGCGAGCGGTTGCGCTCCAGCACGGTGTCGTCGTCGGTGCCGCCGGCCAGCAGGCGGTGCTCCACCGACCAGCTCAGCGGGGAGAGCGCGTCTTCGGGGTCGAGCCCGAGGGCGGTGGACAGCGCGAGCCCGAGCTGCTCGTTGGTCGGGACCCGATCCTCGTCGGCCCGCCAGGCGTCCGAGGCCAGGATCTCGGCGAGCAGCGCGCGCACGTCCAGCCCGCTGTCGCGGAAGCGCTGGCCCAGGCTGGCGCGGACCTCCGGGTCGGTGAGCGCCTCGCCCACCAGGCCCTCGTAGAAGCGGCTGGCCGCGCAGGTCGAGAAGCGGGGATCGGCGGCGATCATCGCCCCCAGGTCCTCGAGATCGGCGCCCGGATGTCCGTAGTAGGCGGGCGGGGTCCAGGCGGCGTACCAGGTGGCGTTCCAGGCGCTCCAGGCGCGGAAGGTCTCGAGATCCTCCTCCTGAGAGCGCTCGGCGAAGCCCCCGAAGAAGGCGGCGAGCGGGTCGAGGGCGGCGTGGCAGGCCAGGCAGGAGGGCTCCTCGCGCACGGCGTCCTCGACCTGCGCGAGCGCCTCGGTGGAGAGATCGAAGTCGAAGCTCACGTCGCGGTCGAGGTGGTCCGCGCAGAGCAGGACGCGGGCGACCGTGTTGGCGCGCATGCGGTTGCGGTTGGTGATGTCGGCGTTGTAGCGGTTCCACAGCGAGGTGCTCGACAGGATCCCCGCCATGGGACGGCCGTCCTGGGGCGTCGCCTCCGTCCAGCCCTCGCCCGCGGCGCGCGTCAGGCCCCACCACGCGGCCAGCGTGTCGTCCGCCGGCAGCGTGCGCGCCGTGACGAGATCGGCGAAGGGTCGGTCCTCGCGGATGATCGCCACGATGAGCCGAAGCGGCTCCTGGCCCATGGCCCGCCAGTCCCCCTCGCTCAAGGCGCCGAAGCGTGGGTAGTCCTCGAACCACAGCGCGGTGTGCAGGCTGTCGTTCCACAGCCAGCCCATACGCTCCGGCAGCCGCTCGTCCTCGAGCCAGGTGGCGATGAGGGCGTCCACCGCCTCCGGGTCGGCCTGCACGGCGGCGACCTCCTCGGGATCGGGGAGCACGCCCCGCAGGTCGAGGGAGGCGCGTCGGGCGAGGGCGGCGCCGCTCAAGACGCCGGGCTCCTCGGCGCTCTCTTCCGCGTCACGCCCGCACGCGCCGAGGAGGAGGCTGAGCTCGAGTAGCCCGAACATCTGTTCAGATTATCACGCCGAGGTCTCCTCCAGCTCCTTGGACGCGGTCTCGGGAAGGGCCGCCAGGATCACGACGAGCGCGATGATGTTGGCGATCCCGGTCACCGCCACCGCGGGTCCCCAGCCCACCCGCTCCGCCGCCAGCCCGATGAGCGGCGGGGCGATCACGGCGCCGAAGCGGCCGATCAGGTTGTTCGCCCAGGCGAAGGCGTCCCCGCGCAGCTCGGTCGGGAAGAGCTCCGACGTGTACGCCTCGAGGATGGGCAGCACGCTGGCGGCGCCGAAGATCACGAGCAGGAGCCCGAGGGTGAGCGGGACGCGGCCGTCCAGGGTGAACGCCGTGAACACGCCGATCGCCGCGACCGGGAAGATGATGCTGGCGCCGCCGCGTCGGCCGTAAGCGTCCATCAGCTTTCCGACGCCGAAGACCAACGGCATCGAGACGACGGCGGCGATGGTGAGGCTCTGGCCGACCATCGCGTCGGTCCAGCCGCGCTCGCTGACCACGAACTCTTTCCAGAAGGTCGTGGCGCTGTGCGTGCCGACATAGATCAGCGTCCACAGCGAGGCGACGACGGCCAGGCGCCTGCGGGTGGCCGCTCCCCAGACGGTGAAGAAGGAGCGTCGCTCCTGGCCCAGGGCGACGATGGCCTTGAAGCGCTCCGTCTCGGGCAGGTTCCGGCGGGCGAAGAGGAGGAAGAGGATGGGGATGGCGCCGACGAAGTAGACGGTGCGCCAACCCCAGGGAGCCTTGAGCATCAAGGGCACGAGACCTGCGCACACGACGGCGCCCAGGGTGGCCATCGCCTGAATGGTGCCGATGGCCTGGCCGCGCCGCGACGCGGGGAAGCTCTCGGCGGCGTAGACCATGCTGGTGGCCCACTCGCCAATCAGGAACATGCGGGCGAGGAGCTGGAAGGCGGCGAAGCTGATCGCGTCCGGCGCGAGCCCGGTGAGCAGGCTGCACACCGCGTAGCCCGTCAGCGAGAGCTGCATGACGCGGCGGCGCCCCCATACATCGACCTTGCGCACCAGCGCCCAGGCCAGGATGGGCCCGATGTTCACCACGCCGATCAGCAGGCCTCCCTCGGACGGGGAGAGCCCAAGATCGGCGCGCAGGTTCGGCAGGACCTGCGTGATCGCCATGAAGTCGAAGCCCTCGAAGAAGGTCGCGGCGCTCAGGAAGACGAAGAGCCGCTTCTGCTCGGGCGAGAGCGGGACGGACGAGGCGGTCGGGTTGGACATTCGGGCATTTTACATGGGCGCTGTCGGCGGTGCTCATCGTCCCGCGGTGTGCGAGACTGGATCGCGTCTCCACCATGAGCAGCGCTCCGCGACCTCCCCCTGTGCTCCTCGCGCTCGTCGCCCTGCCGGTGGCGCTGCTCCTCGTCTCGGCGCGCCCGGTGGGGCTGGACACGACGGGCCGCTTCATCGGGAGCGCAACGGACGCGCTGCACCACGCCTGGGGGCTGTGGTGGTTCGCGCACGGCGAGGGCGAGGGCGAGATCACCCGCCTCGTGTCCTTCCCCACGGGCGAGCGCGGGGCGCTGCTCTCGCCGCTCGTCGCCATCGCCTCGCTGCCGGCGCAGGCCCTCCTTGGTCCGGCCTTCGCGTACAACCTGGCCTGTCTGTGCGTGCTGGCGGGCGCCTGCGCGGGCGTGGGCCTGCTGGCGGGGACGCTGGCCCGGGACGCGCGCACGGGCGCGCTGGCGGCGCTGGCCCTGCTGGTCGGTCGTCCGCTCTACGCGCAGCTCGGGGTCGGCGTCCTGGAGGGGCTGGCCATCGGCCTCGCGGCGGGCGCGCTGGCGGCCCTCCTGCTCTGGGTCGAGCGGCGGCCCGGGGCGGCGGTCTCCCTGGGCCTGGGCGCTCTCCTGGCCGTGGCGGTCTTCGAGAACCCCTACGCGCTCGTGCTGCTGGCGCCGGCGGCCGCGCTCGGCGCGCTGATCCGGCTCCTGCGCGAGCGGCGGGCGGCGGCGGGCGGCGTGCTGGGCGCGCTGGTCGGGGGGTTCGCGCTGGTCCTGCTGCGCTTCGGCCTGACGGGCGGAGATCTGGGCGGCAACGAGACGACGGCGGTGCGCTTCGTCTGGGCGGGCGCGGTGCAGCTCGCCCTGGAGGGAGAAGGCAGCCTGAGCGCCGCGCAGCTCCTCAGTCCCCTGCCCTTCCCCGACTTCGACGCCCCGGCCGCCGTGATTCGTGATCAGGGCGGCGACGTGTATCTGGGCCTGAGCGTGCTGGCGCTCGCTGGGCTCGGGGCGCTGCTGGGCGGCGGCGCAGGGCGCGCGGCCCTCCTGGTGGCGGGCCTCTGCGCGCTGCTGGCGGCGGGCTCGCTCCCCGGCGGTCAGGGGGCGCCGCCCGGCCCGTTCTTCTTCGTCAACCTGTTCATCGATGTTTTTCTGCCGCCGCTGACGCAACCTTTTCGTTTCCTCTCCTTCGCGCAGGCGGCCCTGGCCGTGGGCGCGGCGCTGGGCGTGAGCGCGCTCGCGCGGCGCGTCGTGGACGGCTGGCGCGTGACCCTGGGCGCGGCGGCGCTGCTGGCGGCGGACGCCCTCTGGGTGGGCGGGCCCTCGCTCGCGCTGCCGGTGACGGACCTTCGCCCGAGCGCCTGCATGGCCGACCTTCGCGAGGTGGACGCGGGGGCCGTGCACCTCGTCCCGCCCGCCCGCCTCACCCGGGAGGAGGCGAACACCGCCGCGGTGCGCCTGCAGCTCCTGCACGGGCTGCCGGGGACGCACCGCGGGATCGGTGGTTGGCGGCCGGAGCCCACCGATCCGCGCATGGTCAACGCGCTCGCGGAGATCGGGCTGGCGCTGCGACGCGGCCCGACTCAGAAGCTGCCGCAGGCCTGGCGGACGGCGCGCCAGCGTGGGCTGGGCTGGCTGGTCGTAGACGCGACCGAGGCGCCGCGCTGGCTGGGCGCCCCGGCGCGGAGCTGCGGCGGCTGGTCGGCCTTTCGCGTCCCGGACTGAGCCCAGGGCTCAGGCGCTGGGGAGCCGCAGCTTGCGTCGCACCAGGGCGCGGTAGAGCGGCCAGGGCAGGAGCTGGGCGGCGAGGATCTGCGCGCGGGTGCCCTTGCCCGTCGGCACGCGCAGCGGCGGATCGGGCCGCTCGATGGCGCCGAGGACGGCCTCCGTCACCACGCTCACCGGATCCGGGCGGGCGAAGTTCTCGTCCCGCAGCTCCCGGATCCGCGCCGTGATCGCCGCATAAGGGCCCGTTCCCACCCAGCGTCCCGTCCAGGCGGCCTCGACGAAGCCGCTCTCCGTCGTGCCCGGCTCGATCAGCACCACGCGCACGCCGAGGGGGTCGAGCTCCAGCGCCAGCGCCTCTCCCCAGCCCTCGATCGCCGCCTTCGAGGCGTTGTAGATCGAGGAGCCCGGCGCGCTGCGCCGTCCGGCGACCGAGCTCAGCACGACCAGTCGCCCCTTCGAGGCGCGCAGGTGCGGCAGCGTGGCCCGCGCCGTCTCCATGACGCCGAACACGTTGACCTCGAAGAGGGCGCGCGCCTGATCCTGATCGACGTCCTCGAAGCAGCCGAAGATCCCTCGCCCGGCGTTGGCGACCACGGCGTCGAGCTGCCCGTGCATCCCGACGAAGCGGTCCACCGCGTCCAGGAGCTGCTGCGTGCGCGTGACGTCGGCCCGCAGCACGGTGACGCCCGCGGCCTCCAGGGTCGCGCGCCCCTCCTCTCCGCGCACCGTCCCGCCGACCCGATACCCACGCCCTGCCAGCGAGAGCGCGGTGGCGAGGCCGATCCCGCGGCTGCATCCGGTGACGAGCACGACCTTGGACATCAGGTCTCCTGCCTTGGCTTTTGGGCCTTCTCGGTGAGGCGCTCCGTCAGGAGCTGGAAGAGCTGCGCGTCGAAGCGTGGATACCAGGCTCGGAACGCCGTCTCCTTCGCGTGGGCGGAGAGGGTCTCCGAGCCCAGCGTGGCGCGGATCTGGCTGGCGGACAGATCGTCGGCCATGGGCGGGAGCACCAGCACGTAGCCGCGCTCCGGGTAAGGAAGCAGGGGCTCATCTGGCGAGAAAGGAGCCCAGTAGCGGCTCTTCAGTCGGTCGGCGTCGCGCGAGCCCAGGGCCGCCACATAGGCCGTCGTCTCGCGGTCCTGCGCGGCGAGCACCTCCGCCGGGGCGTAGGGGCTCTTGATCTGCACCACCCGCTCGGCGGGCACGCCGAAGAGCCCCGTGATGATCCGCTGCTTCTCCAGGAAGCTGAAGGGCGCGGGTCTCCCTGGCTTCTCGGCGCCGCGATCGGAGGAGGCCAGCCACACCTGCTCCGGCCCGAAGCGCTCCTGCAGGTGCAGGAAGGCCGCGTGATGCCCGCGGTGAAACGGCTGGAAGCGGCCAGAGAGCACGACGGCGAGCCGGTGAACGGGGGCGCGGGTCGGGACGCTCGCCGGGGGTGGGTTGGCGGACATGGGGAGGTCTCGCGCGGGGTTCGGACGACTCCCTTATCGCGCGCCCGCCCGAGTCGTGCGCCCTTTCGAATTGGCGAGGTCGCCATGCGGACAGATTATGTCCGCGTTGACTTGACAAGGGCGGGCCTCGACTCTATCTCCATGGTGCTGGTCGTGATTCCACCCTCTCAACCGAGGAAGTCCGCCGTGCTCCTCTCCCTCTCCATCGAGCAGCTCGCCGTCATCGCCTCCCAGTCGCTGCGCTTCGGGCCCGGCCTCGTCGCCATCACGGGCGAGACCGGCGCCGGCAAGTCCGTGATCCTCGCCGCGCTCGCCCTCGTTCTCGGCGGGCGCGGCAGCGTGGAGCTGGTCCGCACCGGCGCGGATGGATCGCTGGTCGAAGCCCGCTTCTCTCTCGCTGACGCTCCCGAGGCCCGCGCACTCCTGCGCCGCGCCGATCTCCCTGGCGCCGACGACGAGGAGCTGATCATCCGGCGCACGCTCTCCGCCCGCGGCGCCGGGCGGGCCTCCGTCAACGGGCGCAACGTCCCCCTCGGGCTCCTCACCGAGCTGGGCCGCACCCTGGTGGACAGCGCCAGCCAGCACGACCAGCACGGGCTGCTGGACCCGGGCACCCACCTCCAGATCCTGGATCGGGGGGCGAACCTCGAGGCGCTGGCGGGGCAGATGGGCGCTCGCTGGGAGGCGGTGCTCAGCGCGCGGGGAGAGCTGGGGCGGCTGTTGCGGGCGGCCCGCGACGCCGAGGAGCGAGCCTCCTGGCTGCGCTTTCAGCTCTCCGAGCTGGACCAGCTCGCGCCCCTGCCGGGCGAGGAGGAGTCGCTGCAGGCCGAGCGGCGGCTGCTGCAGCATGCGGCGGAGCTGGGGGCGGGCGTGCGCGCGGCCGAGGCGCTGCTCTACTCCGGCGACGGCGCCGCCCTGGACCGGCTGGCGGGGGCAGAGGCGGCGCTGCGGCGGCTGGCAGGGCTGGATCCATCCCTGGACGCGACGATGGACCAGCTCCGCGAGCTCGTGTTCCAGGTGGAGGACGCGGCGCGCACGCTGCAGGCCCGGGCGCGGGTGGCGGTGGATCCCGGGCGCCTGGACGCCGTGGAGACGCGGCTCGCCGAGCTGGAGCGCGTGGCGCGCAAGCAGCGCTGCGCGGTGGCGGACCTGCCCCTGCGGCGCGCGAC
>CAZKWG010000163.1:0-12075 GCA_964556105.1 uncultured Enterobacterales bacterium
GGTCTCTCCGCACTTTTCGTCGCCGGGGCAGCCAGCGAGGAGGGTGGCGAGGAAGGCGAAGGACGTTGCGAAGGGAAGGGAGCGCATGGAGACCTCACGCGGTGAACGACTTGAGGAGAGTGTAAAGGAATGTCACGCCGGCTGCAAGACCTTTCGTGACAATCTCTTCAAACGGCTCCTCGTTCGCGGATGGTTGTTCTCATCGGATTGGTCACGGGTGCGTGACCTTCAGCGGGGTTGACCTGGGATGCACACCTTAGCGTGGATCCATCCGCGGCGCGACATCCCGTGACAAGCGGGACGTGATAATGAGGCTCCCCATGGGCGCTCGAGCTTCGATCCTCTTCCTGATCCTCCCGGCCACGGCGCACGCCGCGGACGGCGGTGATGTCCGCTTCACCGACGTCCTCGTCTGGACGACGCTGCTGTTGCTGGCGCTGGTGGGCGTCTACGGGTGGCTGCGCGTGCGCGCCTGGGCGAGCGCGAACCTCCTGCCCGCCCTGGAGGGTTTCTATCGCACGGCCCATCCGCCTCGCCTGCGCGCCTGGCTGCCGGGTGGCGCGCAGCCGCCGATGCTCCTGGGTGAGCGCTGGCTGACCATGGGCGGCGTGCACTGGGTGCGCGCGGTGGCCGTGGACGTGGTGCCGCGCATGCTGGCCGAGCTCGTCGGGCAGCCGGGCTGCGTCGTCGCGGTGCACGGAAAGCTGGCCGAGGTCTCCTTGGATCAGGGGCTGGCCGATCGGGTGGAGCAGGCGGTGGGGCGCGTCTTCGTCTGCGCGGACGAGCCGTCGGAGGCGACCTTCTCCTCCATGGCCCTGCGGGGGAGCCCGCTGGTGCTGGTGCTCGAGCGTGGCCCCAGCGTGGAGCTGGTGGCCTCCATCGCGCGCTGGGGCGTGATCGCGCTGGTGGTCAGCCCGGACAACCCGGGCGTGCCGAACCTCGCAGGGACGCGGAGGGCGTCCTGAAGCTCCCGAAGATCGGCGTGGCGGCGGCGGGCTGGCTGGGAGCCTGGCTCGCGGTGCTGTGCTGGCCGGTCCTGGCGGGACGAGGCGCGCGGCTGCTCGGGGACGAGCTCGGGCACGCCTGGCGCGCGCTGTGGACGACCGAGCAGGTTCGGACCCAGCTCGGCGCCGGAGCGGGCTGGCCCCTGTCCACGCAGAGCCTGGGGGCGCCGTTCGGGGGCTCGTACGCCAGCCCGGCGCCGCTCTTCGATCTGATCTCGGCGGCCCTGCGCGCGGTCCTCGGGCCGGTGAGCGCCTTCGACGTGGCGGCGATCGGCCACCTCGGGCTGGCGGCGGGCGGGGCCTGGGCGCTCGGTCGCCTGGCCGGTCTTCGCTGGGAGGGCGCGCTGATCGCCGCCTCGGTCTTCGCCTTCAACGCGCTCCTGCTCAGCGCGGGCGCGGCCAGCGGGGCGCCCGAGGTGCTGGGTATGGCCTGGGTCCCCTGGGCGCTCGCGGCGGGCCTGTGGGTGACGCGCGCGCCTGGGCCGATCTCTGCGCTGGCGCTGGCCCTGTCCGTGATCGCCGTCTCCCTGGCGGACCTGCACCTGGCGCTCTTCGCGCCCCTGCTCCTGCCCCTGGTGGTGGCGCCCGCGCTGGTCGAGCGTCGCTGGGGGGAGGGCGTCGGGGCCTGGGTGCGCGCGCTGGGCTGGGTGGCGTTGGGCGTGGCGGGAGCGGCGCTGGTGGTCGGGCCGATCCTGGGCCCGATGCTCTCGGCGCTGGCGGATCCCTACGCGATCGCGCCTCCGGGCAGCCTGCGCCTCGTGCCGCTGCTGGCGCCCGATGAGCTGGGCGGGGCGGTGGCGTCTTTCGCGACCCTGTCCGACGTGCTCCTCCCGGGCGGTGAGCTGGCGGAGGTGCGCGGCGCGGCGCTGACCATGCGCAGCGTCTACGCAGGCTGGGTGGCGCTGGTGCTGGCCGGCGTCGGCGCCGGTCTGGGGCGGCTGCGCTGGGTGACGCTGGCGGTTGTGGCGTTGATCCTGGCGATGGGGCCGTACCTGCTCATCACGCCGGACGGCTGGCGCCCGGTGCCGGTGGGCTGGTGGACCTGGCTTCGCGAGACCTGGCCCGTCTATCGGTTGGTCACCTCTCCGGTGCATGCCATGAGCTTCGCCTTCGCCGGGCTCGCCGTGCTGGCGGGCTTCGGGATGGATCGGCTGATGGTGGCGCTGTCGGCCACGCGCCTCACGGCGGTGGCGCCCTGGGCGCTCTCTGGGGCGATCATCGTCGAGATCCTGGGGTTGACCCCCATTCCGACCCAGCTCCCCTCGGCCGAGGTCTGGATCCCCGGCGCGGTCACCGAGGTCAGGGGCGTCGGACCCGGCGCCGTCCTGGACTGGCCGCCGCGAGAGGCCAGCGGTCGCTCGGAGATCTCCCGCTACGCCAGCTACCAGATGTGGCACCAGCGCCCGGTCTTCTTCGACCTGTCGAGCGAGCCCGGCGACGCAGGCGTGGAGTCGAACCCCTTCTTCGTCGCCTTGGAGCGCGCGTCTTACGGGGACGGCTACCGCTCGCCGCAGTGGAGCAAGGTCAGCGCGCTCCCGCTGGGGCTGGGCGTCGAGGCGCTCTCGCACATGGGCTTCGCCTGGCTGATCTACCACCCCTGGCACGTCGCGCCGGATCGCCGTGAGGCCGTCGAGAGCCTCCTCTCCAGCGCCCTGGTCCTCCACCTGGAGCACCCGGACGGCAGCCGCCTCTACCGGATCGCTCCCCCTCGCGAGTAAGCAGCGGAGGTCCGCTACTCGGTCGCCGCGGCGGTCGTCTCGTCTGCGGGCTTCGTGAGCACGCGGGTGAAGATCTGGTCGGCCGGGTCGGGCTCGCGGACCTCCTGCTTGGCCTCGGTGGGGCCGACCGGCGCGGGATCGGGCACGAGCGTGGCCAGGTCGCAGGGCAGGGGGTCGTCCCAGGGGGCGTAGATCGCGATGCGCCCGTCGTCGTAGATGTAGCCGCCGAAGGCCAGATCGAGGGACTTCAGCAGCACCTCGAGCCGGTTCGGGCCGTCCTCGTCGGCGGGGTGGTAGAAGGCGTCCTTCTGCACGACCAGGTAGCGGTAGCCGAGCTCATAGACCTCGTCCTCCGCCTTGGAGTCCCAGTCGAAGGGGTTGCCGATGGGGTCGCCCCAGAGCAGCCGGCTCACCATCGGGTTGGTGGTGCGGAATTCGGTAAACTCCGGCGGCGTGAACGTCGGGTTGTCCTCGAGCATGCCGCCGAGCAGCGGGCGCTCGTGGTAGGTCTGGAAGTAGAGGTGACCCTGCGTCCAGGCATAGGGCAGCTCGATCACGGCGCCGCTGGTGTCGCCGCTGGCCAGGCAGCGGTAGCCCGCCGGCACGGTGCCGTCCCAGGTGGGGAAGGGCAGGGTGCCGATGTCGCGGAGGTCCCAGGCCCACCAGGCGGTGAGCCCGACGAAGCCGGCAGCCTGAAAGCGGGGGGGCTGTCGCCGCAACCAGGAGAGCGCCTGCACCAGCGCGAGGCTGAAGAGCAGAACGATGAAGAGGAGGCAGCGACTCGGCCACCAGAGCCGGCGGAGAAAGCCGACGGACTTCACCAGGTAGATGTAGAAGACGTTCGGCAGCGCGCTGGTGCCGATGAGCAGCACAGGCCCCATGGCGATCAGCGTGAGCACGATGGCCATGGAGAGGAAGGTGCCGCGGTCCAGGCGCCCGGGTCTGCGGAACCACACCAGCAGCACCAGCGAGAACACCCAGGGGATCGCGACATACTGAGCCAGGAAGCGCTCATTTCCGCTGGCGTCGATGACCAGGAAGCCCATCGCCGCGCGCAGCGGCTGCCAGGAGAACAGGCCGATGCGGATGCCCTCCCGCGTGATCGGCGGCGAGGCGGCCCAGGACCAGGTCTCCGTGTCGAGCAGGCCAGGGACCTCCTCGCCGCCGCTCGCGGCGATGACCATGGGCAGGGCGACGGGGAGGGTCATGCCCAGCGCGACGGCGGCCATGGTGGCGTGGCGCGCCAGCGTGGCCACGCGCCCGCCCGAGCCTGGGGCCGGGATGATGGTGCGCCAGGTGCCGTGGACCAGCGCGGCCAGCCCGCCGAAGAGCGCGTAGAACCAGTACTGATACCCGCTCAGCGCCAGCATCACGCCGCCCAGCACGGGCGCCCAGATGCCGCGCTTCAGGCCCGAGCGGATGAGCGCCCAGAAGAAGAGCACCGGCAGGAGCGCGACACCCTGCGTGGGGCGCCCCTCGAGGATCTCCAGCAGCAGGTAGGGCTGGAGCGTGAACAGGATGGAGCCGATGGCGCAGGCGATCCGGTCTTCGGAGAGCTCTCGCGCCAGACGGTAGAAGGCGAGCCCTGTCAGCGCGTAGCCGAGCAGCACGAAGACGTTGTAGCCGAGCACGGGCCCGAACAGGTGCCGGAACGGGATGGCCAGCACGGCGTCGAGCACGTTGGAGCCGGTGTGCTTGAAGATGTCTTTTCCCCAGGGGAAGAAGAACATCTTCGTCGTGTCGGCCGTCAGCCCGTGCTGCTTGTTGTAGTCTACGAACCAGTAGAACCACTGCGTGCCGTAGTGGTCGACGTACTCGATGCCGAGAAAGTCCGTCTTCAGGTGGCGCAGCCCGGGCACCCAGACGGCGAGCAGCAGCCCGATGGCGCAGACCAGGGCGACAGCCGTGGTCCAGCGCGGGACCTCTGGCGGGGTCTCCAAGGGGATAGGGACGCCGTCGCGCACCGCGCCGAGGCGGACCAGGGTCCGGCGCAGCGTGTCTCGCAGCAGAAAGGCCAGCATCGCGGCGCCGATGCCCAGGGTGACGAGGGCGCTGACGGCGTTCGACGCCCAGGGCTGGAAGGAGACCTCGCGCGTGTCCACCTCCGCGGCGGCGGCGAGCGGGAAGTCCGGCTGGCCCTTGAGCGCCGAGGTCTGCGGACTGTCGGGCCGGGCCTCCGCCGGCTCGTCCTGCTCGCGCGTCGGTTCGCCGTCCGCGGCCAGGGGAGCGCTCTCGCTCTCGGCCTCCAGGGTCTGGACCTTGATCTGGTTCAGGCCGCCTTTGGCGCCGATGATGATCGGCTTTCGAAGCAGCGTGCGGCTCTTGTCCTCGACCGTGTCGGAGATCAGCGCCCAGACGCGGCCCGGCTCGGGGGCGCGCAGGCGGGCCACCCAGAGATGGTCGCCCGCGAACTTGTCCTGCGCGTCGGTCCCGTCGTCCAGCGCAGGGGCCTCGACCGAGCGACCATCCGGATAGAGCAGCGTGACCCTGGGCTCTGAGAGGCTGCGCGTGTCCCGGTCGTCCAGGCGCAGCACGAACTCGACGGCCTCCTCCTCGGGCAAGGCGGGGGCTTGCGCCTGGGCCACGCCAAGGAAGAGAGAGAGCAGTTGTGGTGCCAGCAGCGCCATCATGCGTGAATCTTCGACGCTCAGCGAGGGTTCGCGTTGCCGCCCGAAGGAGGGCCGCCGGCCCCCCCCGTCGATGGCAGCGTAGAAGAGGCGGCTCCCGGCCCGCCGGCCTGGACGCCAGGGAAGCCCGTGCCGACCGCGCCTGGCACGCCGCCGCTCATGTTGCCGCCGCCCATGCTCGTCCCGACGCCGAGCTGGCCCTGGCCGAGCTGGCCCTGGCCGAGCTGCCCGCTGCCGCCCTGCTGGCCGCCGCCCTGCTGGCCGCCGCCCTGCTGGTTGTTGCCCATCTGGCCCATGTTCTGGCCCTGGGACATGCCCATCATGGAGCTGCTGGTCAAGGCGTTGGTCGTCGTCGTGCGGCGATCGGTGGGGTCGCCCATTCCGTTCGAGCCGCCAAGAAGCCCGATGTAGGAGGTCGCGGCGCCGCCGGCGACCAGGAACATCCACTGCTGGGGCGCGATCTTCTCGCAGGCGCCGACCAGGGACTCGAAGCGGGTGGCCTGCTCCGTGAGCATCCGCTGGTCCACCTTCTCCAGCGCGACGGCCAGGTTGGTGGGGGTGTCCATCGCGCCGGGCGCCAGGGTGAGGATGGCGTTGCCGAAGGCCGCCAGATCGGCGCGGGAGCGAATGGCCGCCGCGTCAGACTCCAGGTTCAAGGTCAGCACCAGCCGCTGCGCGTCCAGGCGAGCGGCCTCCGTGTCGCCCGAGGCCAGCCAGAGCGGGAGCGAGGACTGGGCGCGGGCGATCATCACCTCGCGTGGTCGCCCGATGATCTGATCGACCTCGCCTGCCTGCCAGATCTTCTCCCGTCCATCGGGGCCGGCGAGCTCCAGGAGCTGCTGCAGCAGGCCGCGGTCGCTGCTGAGCGAGAGGGCCTCGGCCGCCTGGAAGGCCTCGAAGACCTTGCGGGCATCGGTGGCCTCGCAGGAGCGGATGAGCTGCGTCTGGAGCGTCACCATCGCGCCCTCGAGCTGCTGATCCTCGAGCTTGCGGTCTCGGGTGCGGGACTCGAGCGCGCTCTTCACCTGCAGCGCGCGGGCGCCGCCGTCCAGATCGCCGAGGCGGTCGACCAGCCGGGTCCAGCCGTCCCGAACCGGCGCAGGCTCCTGGTTGGGCCGCGAAGATGTCGCGCTCGGATCCTTCACCTCGGCGTTGGACGCCGGGAGAGCCGGCGGAGGGCTCGGCTCCTGGCAGGCGGTGAGGGTCAGGACGAGGGCGGCGACGAGTCGCATGGAGATCCTCAGGAGCGAGGGCGTTCGTGTTCCGGTATCCCGTCCTGCGCCGGGATGCGTCCCCCATGCGCGCTACAGCGCGCTCCCGTCCAGCAGCGCCACCTCGCAGGCCATCTTGCCCGCGCCCGGGGGGAAGGTGTCGCAGACCCAGCCGCGGCGCTCCAGCAGGCCGACGGTCCGGCCGGTCCGACCCGCGGCCGCGCCGAGCTCCTGGTTGTACGCCAGTCGGGGAGCCTGACCGATGAGCAGCCCGAGGTCCGCGGCGAGGTCTACCGGCGTGCCCTCCTGCCAGACGGCGACGCGGGTGTCCATCACGCCAGCGGCGCAGGAGGCGCCGAGCGGGCCGGAGCGCGCGCAGGCGTCGGCTGCCGCGCCCATGTCGTCGCGGGCCACCCGTCGCGCCGCGGACGACCAGCACCAGGACCGCCAGCTCGTGGCGTTGGCGTAGGCGCAGACCTCCTTTGGCGCGGGATCATCGGCGCGGCTCACCGCCATCGCCAGACAACGATCGCGCGCGTCCAGATCGCCGATGCGACGACAGACCTCGTAGACCTCCCGGCCCGTTCCGTCGCCGCCCATCAGGGTCAGGAGGGCGCAGCCGTCGCGATCGGGCGCGTCGAGTCGGTCACAGGCATAGAGCTCCTCCGTCAGCGTGGGGGCGATGCCCACGGTCAGGGAGGCGGGCTCCGAGCAGCCGATCAGCGTCAGCGCGCCGAGCGCGAGGGCCGTGGTCGAGCGCTGGCGTGGGAGCGGACTCACGGGTGAACCCAGAGCGCGGGGTCGGACCAGGCCTCCTGGCAGCGCACCTGCCAGTTCTCCAGGAGCTGGCCGCAGAGGGCGAGGGCCTCCTCGCGGTCGAGTCCAGGGGGGCGGGTGGCGATGAGCTGGTCGGTGGCGACGGCCTTCACGCGACGTCCTCCGATCCGCTCGAGGAGGCGCTGCGCGCGGCCGAGATCACCGGCCCGGCCGGCCTCGACGGTCTCGCGGGAATAGCACCAGTCGGCCTCCTGCTTGTCGAAGACCTGATCGCAGCGCTTTTCGCAGCCGATCGCGGCCAGAAGCAGGAGTGAGGCCGCCCACCGAGACATGCGGTTCTCCTAGCCCGCCAGGGGCGGCGCGGCAACCGGCCTGGAGGGACGGCTCCAGACGGGCTAAGCTACGCCTCGCACGAGGGAGGAGGGTCTTTGGACGCGAGCATGCCCGGTGTGACGCTGGTGGTCGGTCCAGAGCGGATGCAGCCGTCTCTGGCGCTGGCGTACGTGGGCGATCCGGAGATCCCGACCCTGGTGGTCAGCGATCGGCCTCTCGCGCTGACGAGCCTCGCGTCGCGCAACCTCGCCTCGGGCGACCTCGCGCGCGTTCAGCCCTGGCTGGACGGGCTCAAGGGCCCGGCGGTCGTCATCCTGGACGGCGTAGACGCTGCCGGGGGGATCCTGCCCGGCGAGCTGCCCGAGGCCGCCCTCCTGCGGATCATCGGCGGCTTGAAGCTGGGCTCGCAGGTCTCGCTGGTCCTGCTGGAGCCCTTCGCCCCGGACCGGCTCGCGTCGCCCTCCTCGGCCATGACCCGCCTGCTGGCTCGGGTGGACCGCGCCTTTCTCTGGACGGGGCGCGAGCTCCTGGATGCGCGCACGGTGCTGGCGACGCGGGCGCACCCGGCGCTCCCGCGGGACGCCTTCGCGCGGGAGCGCTGGCTCTACGCCGTGATCGCGGCGGCGTGTCTGGTGGCCTGCTTCGTCGCCTTCCGGCCCTCCCTGCTGGGGGGAGCGCAGGGGCACGGCCTGCTGGGGGATGTCAGCGAGGGGTTGCCTCGCTCGCTCTGGCTGAACGCCTGGGTGGGGGAGCGCCTGCACGAGGGAGGCTCCTGGAACGACACGGCGCGGATCTACTGGCCGCTGGGCGCCGAGGTGCTGGCCATCTTCGGCAGCCTGGGCGCCGCGGTGCTGGCGCAGCCCTTCGTGTCTTTGCTCGGCTTCCCTGGCTACTGGAACGCCTACCTGGCCGCCGCGGTGGTGGCCAACGGGCTGGCGATGGGCTGGCTGGCGCGAACCGCGGGGGCGGATCGGGTCGGCGCTGTGCTGGGCGCGCTGGCGTTCGCGCTCGCGCCGCCCCTGCTGCGGGAGATGGAGCGCGGTGAGCCGTCAGTGCTCTGGGCGGCTCCGGTGCCGCTGGCCGTGGGGATGGCGCTGCGCGCCCTGGACGGGGGGCGGCGCGAGGCGGCGCTGACCGGGCTGGCGGTCATGGTGGCCAGCCTGATCTGGTGGTTTCATGGCCTGTTCGCTGGGGTGATCGTCGCGCTGCTCTGGGGGGCGCGGGCCCTGGCCGAGCCGGCCCGGCGTGGCGCGCTGCTCGGTCAGCTCGGGCTGGCGTTCAAGGTCTGGCTGCCCACCCTGGTGGTCGCCATCCCGGTGATGGCCGCGGCGAACCGTGGTCATCTGCCGGACATCGACGAGCTCTACCTGCCCGGGGACGCGGGGCCCTCCTTCGGCTCCTCCCTGGTCTTCGAGCGGATGACCCGCGATGTGCTGGCCCTGGACCGTCTCCTGGCGGTGCCCTCGGCCAGCGTCGGGTGGCTCGCCTCGCTGCTGGTCGTCGGGCTGGTCCTGGCCTGGCTCGTGGCCCATGGGGGGCGGCGGCTCTTCTGGGTGGGGATCGCGGCGGGCGCTGGCGTGCTGGCCCTGGGGCCCTGGCTCTCGCCCAGCTGGGGCATGTCCGAGTCCTGGTTGCCCCTGCCCTTGAGGGCGTTCCAGGTCGTGTTTCCGCCGCTCGTGGCCTTGGACCGACCGGACCGGCTGCTCGTCGTCGCGGCGCTGGCCCTGGCCTTGACCCTCGCGCTGATCTGGACGCCCCTGAACCTGCGGCTCCCGGTCAACGTGCGGTCTACGGCGCTGGGCGTGCTGGTGATCGCCGTGGGCGCGCTGCCCGTCTTCTCCGGCGTGCTCCCGCTCCCCGCCTTCGACTATGCGCCGCCCGCCTGGGTGAAGCACGTCAGCGGAGAGGGCGCCGTGGTCCACGTCCCGTTGGGGTGGAGCGAGTCCTCCATCCTCTGGCAGCCCTTGCACCGGCTGGACGTGGCTGGCGGGCCGGACGAGGTCGAGGCGATGCGCGACCCGACGCCCTACCGGACGGCCTTCGAAGAGACCCCGGCGCTGGCCTTCTTTCGGGAGCTCCAGCGGGGGCGCATGGGCCAGGAGGAGCGCGCCTGGCTTCAGGACCGGGGAGCGAGCTGGGTCCTGGTGCACACCAGCTTCATGAAGCAGCTCGTGCGCTCTGCAGAGGGGCCGGAGATCGACGCCCTCGAGCCGCTGATGGATCGTATCGACGTCAGCTTCGGGCCGCCCGTCTTCGAGGACGAGGACGTGCGGCTGTACCGGGTGCGCTGAGCCGAGCGCGTCTGCTCAGCGGAGCTGGCCGGACTGAGAGCCCTGCTGCTGGCCCATCTGGCCGCCCATCTGGCCGCCGCCCATCTGACCGCCCATCTGGCCGCCCATCTGACCGCCGCCCATCTGGCCGCCGCCCATCTGGCCGCCGCCCATCTGACCGCCGCCCATCTGGCCGCCGCCCATCTGGCCGCCGCCCATCTGGCCGCTGCCCATCTGCTGGCCGCCCATCTGGCCGCCCATCTGGCCGCCGCCCATCTGCTGGCCGCCCATCTGGCCGCCCATCTGCTGGCTGCCCATCTGGCCGCTGCCCATCTGGCCGCTGCCCATCTGACCGCTGCCCATCTGACCGCTGCGGCTCTGCTGAGAGGCGCTCTGGATGCCTCCCTGCCCGCCCACGCGGCCGATGTAGGTGCTGATGGCGCCGCTCTCCAGCATCGTGAGCCAGCTGTCCGGGCTGACCATCCCGCAGACCTCGAGCAGACGCTCGAACTTGGTCTTCTGAGCGGCGAGCAGCGCGTCGTCCACACGCTGGAGCGTCGCCGCCACGGCCGCGACCACGTCGTCCGAGGCGGGATCCATGTCTTCGATGTCGTTCTTGGCCGCTGAGAGCGCCGCCTGGGTGTCGAGATCGACCGCCTCGATCGCGAACTTCAGGCTCACCAGGACGCGCCGCGCCTCTACATCGGCGTCGTTCGTCTCCGACGTCAGCTTGCTGGGCAGGCTGCTCGCCAGATCCTGCGCCACCTTCTGGCGCGAGGTGAGGATCGTGGTCCCGATCTCGCCCGCCTCCCAGAGGGTCTTGCGGCCCTCCCCGCCGGCCATCGTCAGCAGATCGGCCAGGGTCGCGCGGTCTCTCTCCAGCGAGCCCATCTCGACCGCCTGCAGGTCGGCGAAGGCGCGGATGCCCTTCTCCGTGTTGCAGCCGCCAGCGAGCGCGCCCGAAGCGGCGACCATGGACCGCTTGATCTGGGTCTCTTCGACGTCGCGCTGCTTCTTGCGATCCGCCAGCCGACTGCTCATCTGCTCGGCGAGCGCGCCGTCCTGAACGCCGCCGAGCGCGCGCGCCAGAGCCAGCCAGGGATCTGCGCCCGCGGCCAGCTGGGAGGTGCCGCTCGTGCGGGGAGCGGTGACCGTCGGGGTGGCCGTGGTCGTGGCCGTGGTCTGGGCGGTAGTGCCTGCGCCCTGGTCTCCGCTACAGCCGACCAGGATAAAAAGGGCGATGGTGCTGACACCCCTCATTGAAACACTCCGTCTGGTGGTCGCGCGCGCTCGTGCCACACGCCGCCGGAGCTTAGCCCCGGTCCAGGATGCTCGCAACCGAGCGCTCGTCCGAGCGCTCAGAGCTGATAGCCCAGACCCACCGAGAGCGTCAGCGTCTTGTCCGAGATCGTGCCCACGGAGGCGGTGTTGAGGCTCTCATCGTCGAAGTTGAGGAAAACATCGGTGGACCGGCTCTGCGAGCCGACGCCGACGTTCGCCGTCAGCTTGCTGGAGAGCCCGTAGCCCAGGCTCAGATCGAAGCCGCGCGCGTACAGCGCGGACCCGTTGGCGAGCCCGATGGTGTAGCCGAGGCCGCCGAAGAGACGCTCCCCGAGCTCCGCGCCCAGCTCCGCGCCGAGGTCCAACGAGGGGACGGGCAGCGGGCTGTAGTTCAGGGCGCTCGAGTTCTGGGGCTGCTGGTAGACCATCAGGTCGCCCACCGAGAAGCCCGCCCGCGCGCCGACGTGAAAGGCGTTCTTCTCCGAGCCGAAGCGGTAGCGGGGCAGCAACCAGACGTGGGCCGAGGTGACCCAGTCGGGAATCACGGCCTCTGCCGTCGGGATCTGCACGCTGTAGTAGGTCGTGCGCAGGCCCGCGTCGACGCCCAGCCACTGCGCGCCGGGCAGCCAGGCGCGCGCGCCCACCTGCAGGCCCGAGGCGGGCGCGGGGGTCGCGCCCTCCGTCTCGCTGAGCGATCCGAACGCGATCCGGCCGTCGTAGAGCGGGCTGTACTGGCCGATCGGCTCCTGGGCGTAGCTGTAGAGCCCGCCGGCGTAGCCCACCTGCACGCGCAGCCAGGGGCGGTCGCCGCCCTCGACGCGAACCAGATCGCCGAATTCAACACGACGCAGATC
>CAZKWG010000164.1:0-12073 GCA_964556105.1 uncultured Enterobacterales bacterium
CGAGAGATCAGGCACCGGCAGTCTCCTTCTTCGTCGCGCGCATCCACGCGTCCATGGCCAGCGCGGCCCGCTTTCCCTCGGCCGCGGCGTTCACGACCTCCTTCCCCCCGTTCGCGCAGTCGCCGCCCGCCCAGAGGCCGGGGCGCCCGGTGAAGCCCTGCGCGTCCACGACCACCCGACCGCCGTCCACCGTCACGCCGTCGAGCCCGGCCACCAGCGCGCCCAGCCGGCTCTGGCCGATGGCGAGCAGGGCGAGCTGCGCGGGGATCTCGAGCGCCGAGCCGGCCACCGGCGTACCGTCCACGTTCAGGTAGGCGCAGCGCACGCTCTCCAGGCGGAAGTCGCCCTCGAAGGCCACGGGCAGCGCGCCCCAGACGGCGCGGGCGCCCTCCTTCTTGGCGGCGCTCCACTCGTGGGCGTAGCCGGACATGCTGTCCTCGCCGCGGCGGTAGATCATCGTGACGTTCTGGACGCCGAGGCCGAGCAGCTCGCGCACGCAGTCCACCGCGGTGTTGCCGCCGCCGATGACCACCGCGTGGTGGACGTGCTTCAGGTCCACCGGCCCCAGCTTCATCTGCTCGATGAAGGCCACCGCGCCCTGCACGCCGTCGAGCTGCGCGCCGGGGATGTTCAGCAGCCGGTCCGCGCCCAGGCCCACGCCGAGGAAGAGCGCGTCGTGGCGGGCCTCGAGCTCGGACCAGGGCAGGCTGGCGCCGACCTCCACTCCCAGTTGTACATCGACGCCGCCGATGCCGAGGATCCAGTCCACCTCGTCCGCGGCGCGGTCGGCGCGCATCTTGTACGGCGCGACGCCGGTCAGGTTCAGGCCGCCCAGGTGCTGGGCGCGCTCGTAGATCGTCACCCTGTGCCCGAGGCGCCGCAGCTCGTGCGCCGCGGCGAGGCTGGCCGGGCCGCCGCCCACCAGACCGACGCTGAGCCCGCTGTCCGGCCCCGCCTCGAAGTAGGTGTACCCGCGGGCGATCGCCGCCTCGGTGGCGTGGCGCTGCAGGCGGCCGATGGCGATGGGCGGCTGGCCGAGCGCGTTGTGGACGCAGTCGCCCTCGCACAGCTCCTCGACCGGGCAGACCCGCGCGCAGCTCGCGCCGAGGATGTTCGACGCGAAGATCGTGCCGGCCGACCCGCGCAGGTTCCCCGTCGAGATCTTGCGGATGAACTGCGGGATGTCGATGCTGGTGGGGCAGGCGCGGATGCAGGGCGCGTCCTCGCAGAAGAGGCAGCGGTTGGCCTCTGCGATCGCGGCGGCCTGGCTCAGCGCCGGCTTGTAGTCGGCGAACGCGCGCTCGGCGCGATCGTCAGGGATGGGCTTGGGAGCGTCCACGGGCCTCGTCCTTCTGGCAGGTCGGGAGAAGGGCGAGGATAGAACAGGCTCGCTCGTAAGTCCAGGGCATGCGCTGCCGGACGGGTTCGCGCGGCCTTCAGGGGGTGGGGAGGGCGACCGCGCGGTGGATGACCAGCAGCTCGGGGCAGAGGCCAGCCAGGTAGGGCTCCCCCTCGCGCTGGATCGGCTCCTGCCGAAGATCCGGGCAGCTCTCGGGTAGCCTGTCGAGGATCTCCATGCCGAGGGTGACCTCGCCGAAGACGGTCTGCTCCGCCCGATCGAGGTGCGGGTTGTCGCCGAGGTTGACGAAGACGACGGTGCTGCGCGAGTCCGGCAGGCCGCTGTTGCTCCAGGCGAGGGTGCCGCGGGCGTTGGTCCGCAGGACCGGCTCGAGGGGGATGGAGCGCTTCGCCTGGGCGGCGGTCACGGCGGGGTCGGCGGCGAAGCCGAACTGCGCGATGAAGCCGGGGATGACGCGGTCGAAGCGGCAGCCGTCGTAGTAGCCCGCGCGGACGAGGTTGTAGAAGCGATCCGCGCCGAGCGGCGCCAGCGCGCGGTCGATGTCGATCTGGATCACGCCCGCGGAGGTCTCCAGCACGACGCGATAGCGCTCCGGCGCGGTCTGGGACCAGGCGCGGTCGTCGGGGTCGAGCAGGCGCGGCGCGCGGGTAGCGCAGCCGGTGAGGAGGGTGAGAAGCAGAAGGAGCATGCGCGCCAGCTTACACCGTCACGCCCACGCGCTCCTTTTCGGAAAATTGACCGCCTCGGGCGTAAACCTGCCAGCCGCTGTGGTTCAATCCCGTTTCGGAGGTCGTCATGTGCCTGGGAAGGTTGCTGGGCGGGGCCTTGCTGGGGCTGCTCCTGGGCTGCACGGGCGGCGGCGAGGACGGCCCGCCTGCTGGCGACTCGGGCGACTCGGGCACGTCGGTAGACACCGGCGAGGTGGGCGACACGGGCGACACGGGCACGTCGGTAGACACCGGCGAGGTGGGCGACTCGGGCGACTCGGGCACGTCGGTGGACACCGGCGAGGCGGGCGACTCGGGCACGTCGGTGGACACCGGCGAGGTGGGCGACACGGGCACGTCGGTAGACACGGGGACCCCCAGCGACTCAGGGGACACGGACGACTCCGGCGTTCCGGTCGATACCGCTCCAGCGGAAGACACCGGCCTCCTCACCGATGCTGACGGCGACGGAGTCGACGAGACGCGTGACTGCGACGACAGTGACGCCAGCAACACACCCACCGATCGGATCCTCGGCTACAATATCTTGGAGACTCAGGCGGAGGTCGACGCTTTCTGCACCTCCGGCTGCGTCGAGCTCTCAGGGCACCTGCGCATCCGCGAGAGCAGCGTTGGCGGCATTACCAACCTGATCTCACTGCGCTGCATCGCCGAGGCCGGCGACAAGCTCAGCGTCCAGCAGAACGCGGCGCTGACCAGCCTGGACGGACTGCAGTCACTGCGCAGGATCGGATTCGACCTGACCATCGAGGAGAACGACGTCCTGGTCGATCTCGACGGGCTCGAAGGGCTGGAGACGGTCACCGGGGCAATCGATATCAACAACAACCCAGCGCTCACCTCCCTAGGCCTGACCCACCTGGAGAGCACGGGTGGCACGTTGTTGATCTTCAACAACGGCGCCATCATCGGCTTGGAGGGGCTCTCCGCGCTGACCAGCATCGGTGGAGACCTGAGGGTCAGCTACGAGGACACCCTGATTTCATTGGCAGGCCTGGAGGCGCTCACCACCATCGGCGGCAATCTGATCGTCTCCGAGAACACCTCCTTGGAGGAGATCGCCGGGCTGACCGGGCTCAGCTCCCTGGGCTACATGATCGGCATCGCCGAGAACCCCGTTCTTGGCTCGCTCGCTGGGTTGGGCGCGTACGAGCTCAGCGACGCCACCCACCTCTACCTGTACGTCGAGGAGAACGACGCGCTCACCGACCTGAGCGGCCTGCCCCCCCTGCGGATGGCCTATGCAGTAACCATCTGGGACAACGCAGGGCTGCTCAGCCTCGACGGGCTCGACGCGCTCGAGCAGGTGGAAGAGAACCTCGAGATCGACGGCAACGCCGCGCTCTTGTCGCTGTCTGGACTGGACAGCCTGCAAGAGGTTGGGATGAATCTGGAGATCATCAATGGCCTGATGCCGGACCTGAGTGGCCTCGATGCGTTGAGCCGCGTGGGGGGGGATTTGTACCTCCACTCCCAAGAAGGTCTCAGCTCCTTGGATGGGTTGGACGCGCTCACCCAGATCGGGGGCGACCTGTCCCTCACCCATCTGAAGAAGCTCACGACCGTCCGTGGTCTGGACTCTCTGGAGGAGATCGGCGGACAGTTCTACCTCACAAGGGACGACGAGCTGGTGGATCTGGACGGCCTGCATGCGGTGCAAAGCGTGGGCGAAGACCTGCAGATCGTTGACAACCGGGCGTTGCTGACCATCGACGCCTTCGACAGCCTCACCAGCGTCACGGGGCTCGTTCAAATCATGAGCAATGACGTGCTCGAGAGCGTCGCTGGCTTCGAGGCACTGGAGACGCTCTCGGACGGTCTGTACATCGAGAGCAGCTTGTTGACCTCGGTCACGGGCTTTGGCGCGCTGACGCAGGTCGGCACCCTGCGCCTGGAGAGTACAGGTCTGGACGATCTGTCCGCCCTCAGCAGCCTGCGCACCGTGGACAACCTCGTCCTCGACCAGAACGCCGAGCTGAGCAACCTGGGCGGACTGGAGGGCCTGACCGAGCTGGCTGGCCTGCTCACCATCGAGGGAAACGCGATCCTCGATGACGTGACCGCCCTGCATGGTCTGACGCTCGTGGGCGATGACTTCACCGTGTCTGACAACATCAGTCTCCTGACCTCCGACGCCGAGGCCCTGCGCGACGTGATCGGCGTGGCCAACATCGGTGGGGAGATCACGATCACGGGGAACAAGCGTTGAGCCTCTCGCGAGGACCTCCATGTGCGAAATGGCCCACCCCAGGCGGTCCCGGCGCCGACGAGGGAGCCCAGGCCTGGTCACGGATGAGAACGGTCACACCCTCGCTCCCACCCGCTCCCGCAGCGCGGCCAGCGCCCTCGCCTGCACGACGGCGTGGGGGCAGGGGTTGGGCACGAAGGCGACGCCCAGCGTGCCCGCGGCCTCCTCCACCCCGACCCGCGTGGCGATGAGCGTGTCGAGCAGCTCCAAGACGGCGCCCAGCTCGCTGAGCATGGCGCGCGGATCGGCCGGTTGCCCCTGGCTCACCCGCGCGGCCAGGGCGCGGACGGCGGCGGTGTAGCGGGTCGCGGCGGCGGCGAGGCGGCGGCTGTCGCGGGCCAGGGCGGCGCTCTCGTCCCAGAGGGTGCAGAGCGCCTCGGCGTCCTCGAGTCGGTTCTCGTCCATTGGATCCTCCTTGGGTGGGGTGCTCACCGGGGGTATGCGCCCAGACCCTCCCCCGGCAACGCCCTCGGCGACGGCGATCCACTCCTGCTTGTCGTCAGGTCCGCCGGACGAGCGCCCTTGCACGCGCGAGGAGCCGGGCGCTACGCTGGCCAGGCGATCGCGGGAGGCAGGGTTGCCGGATATCCTGGACTACATCGACCTGCGGTTGTTCCTGCGCGCCTGGGTGGCCTGGCACCCCGAGCTGCAGAAGACCCGGCTGCTGCGCTGGATGGGCGAGCAGGTCGGGCTGTCGCGGGAGCAGATGTGGAATCTGGTGATGGGCGAGACCGCGTGTGTGCAGATCGACGCGGTGCCCGGCTTCGCGCGGCTGTTCGGTCTGGATGACCAGCGGCGGGAGTATCTGCGGCGCCTGGCGCTGTTGCAGGTCGCCCCGCTGGCCGAGGCGAAGGCGGCGCGGCTGGCGGTCTGGGACATGCATGCGGCGTCTACCGGACTGACCACCGAGCTGGTCGCGCTGAAGACGGGCGACGCGCCGATGGCCGGCGCGGGAGAGGCCATCATCCTGGCGGCGCTGCCGCTCTTGCTGCGCCACGCCGACGCGAGCAGCCCACCGCGGATCACGGCTTTGATCCCCGGCGGACCCGATCCGGCCACCGTGCGGCGCGCTTTGGATCTCGCGGAGGGCGGCCTGATCCTGGGCGAGGCGCGGGGCCCGCGCGTGGTGCGCCTGCCCGATCCCTGCGCGCCGGGCAGCCTGGAGGCCGCCTGCCATCACGGGGCGCTGGGGCTGCTGCAGGACGGGCTGATGCGCGTGCCGGCGCGCGAGCGCGACCTCTTCGCGATGACGGGATCCTTGGACGCCGAGGCCGCGCCGGCCGTGAGCCGGGCCCACAGGCGGCTGTTCTCCGCCGTGCGCGAGATCCTGCGCCAGAGCGCAGAGAAGCCGGTGGCGCGCCTCACCCTGCTGATGAGCGCCGAGCTGATGCTGGCGCGATCGTCCGGTCAGGCTGACGGCACGCCCTGCCCGCCCGCGGTGCGCGAGGCGTGGCGTTTGCGCGAGCCAAAGCGAACGATTACGGCCTCCGCGAGGGATTCTTCGCCGTGCGCGCACCCCCCGGGACAGCCCTGCCTGCTCCACCACCTCAGCCTGGCGAAGTACATCCAGGAGTGGGGTCGCTGGCGGGCGGCGCGCGGGCGGTCGGCCAGCGCCGGCTGGTTCGCCCGGGGGCTGGATCTGTCGCGCTCGCAGGCGCACGCGCTGATCACCGGCGCGGCGAAGCTGCTGCCCGAGCACGTCCCGGCGATGGCGCGCCTGCTGGAGCTGCCCGCGCCGGAGCTGCCCTATCTGGAGGGCCTGGCGCGCCACGCCACGGCCACCGACGCGCAAGATCAGGCGCGCGAGCGGTTGGCGTTGATCGCCTATGCGACCCAGCACGGCGTCCGGACGGTCGACGGCGCTTCGTTTCAGGTGGCGGCGCACTGGGGCTCGCGCGCCATCCTGGCGCTGGCGGAGCTGCCCTCGTTCCAGGCGAACGCGGGCTGGATCGTCCAGAAGCTGGGCGGGCGGCTGACGCCGCTGGAGGCCCACACGCTGCTGAGCGCGCTCCTGGAGACGGGGCACCTGATGCCCCAGCCAGAGGGCCCGCCGCGCCCGGCGACCGTGGAGCGCGTGCTGGACGGCCCGGAGAGCCGGCTCGCGCAGCTCGCCGTCCACGACGGGCAACTCCGCCTCCTGCGCGGCGAGCTGGCGCTGGGGGGGGCCGATCTGCGCCTTCAGGGGCAGCTCCTGGCCGTGCCCGCGGAGGCGATGCCGCGGATCCTGCGGGCCTTGGCCGACAGTCAGGAGGAGATCCCCTGGCTGGAGGCCGACGCGCGGGCGCGGGCGGGGCAGAGCACGCTGGATCGCGTCGTGCTGGCCGCCACCTATCTCTGCCCGATCACGCCCGATCTTCGCGACCTCGCCCGGCGCCGCTGAGGCTTCTGGGCGCGGCGCTCTTCTGCCACGCCCGCACCCTGGAGCGCCCATGAAGCGCAGCCTCGCCCTGATGGTCGTCTTCGCGCTGACCTCGCTTGCCTTCGCTGGGGTCTTTTACGACAAGAACCCCCCCGGACTGCGCTGGGGTGGGGGCGCGCTGCTGAGCGCCGCCCAACGACCGGTTCAGGTCGCGGGCGTCCGGCCGTGGCATGCCCCGCGGCCTGCGCCGCCGGCCCCGGTCTGGTCCTGGTCGGCGCCGCTGGCGGCGGCGGTCGCGATCGACCGGGAGGGCGTCGAGACGGAGATCGCGCTCTACGAGGGGCAGGATGTTGGGGATCCGCTCGTCGTCCCGTCGGACGCGGTGGCGGTGCGGCTCTTCCTGGACGGGCTGATCCAACTGGAGCAGGTCAGCGCCGCCGGACGATCTCTTCGTCTGGTCTCGCTGGACACGCTGGAGGTCGTCCTCGCGGAGCCCGGCGAGGAGACCGTGACCGTGACGCTCGCGCTGGGGGAGGGAGCAGAGGTCGCGCGGCTGGATGACGCCGCGTTGGCGCGCCTGGTGGAGGAGACGGCGCTCGGTGAGGCGTGGTGAGGGGGAGGACGCCGAGGTCATGGCGAGACTGTGTTTTTTCAGAAATCCATCCTAACTATTTAGAGCCGGATCTGATTGGCATTGTCGATGGATCCGCGGGGGTCACAGCCTCAAGTGTCGAGCAACTCGACTACGATATTGACGCCGACTCAGCCTGTTTCGAAGCTGGCACAGCAGACACAGATACTCAGCAGCTCGGATACGGCGAAGATATGGCGCTGAGTGATGATTTCGAAGGCGAATCGGTGTTCCTTATTCCTGACATCGGCGCCTTCGAGGTCCCGTGGTACTCTTCGTCGTACTCTGTCACCTTCGAGGCCCCTCAACCCAGTCGCGTGATCGTTCCAGCGCAGAGAGGCGCACGATGACAACCAGGCTGCGATCATTCTCGGCTCATATCCCGGCTTTCGGACTACTGGTAGTTGCGATCGCCGGCTGTCCGACGCCCGGCGTGGTCGACAAGGTCCCGGATGCGGACGACACGGCGGACCCTCACAGCACCTCTGAGGAGACTGGGGCTTCGGAGACCGGGAGCAGAGACACGTCCTCGGAAGAGACGGCAGAGAGCGAGACCGGCGAGACCGGCGAGACCGGCGAAGAGCCCGAACCGTGCGATACGGCAGCTTTGGGTGGGATCGCTGAGGCAAAGCTCGTAGGCGAAGAGGCCGGCGGTGCCGCGGGCTACACCTTGGAGGGCGTCGACGACGTAGACGGCGACGGCTGGGGCGACGTGCTGATCGGCGCCCCCTACTTCGACCCAGGAGGCCGAGCCTATCTGGTCCGAGGTCCTCTCCATGGTCGGGAATGCCTGTCCGATGCCGACGCACGCTTCGTCGCAGAAGGCGCCGACGACTTTCTTGGCTACACCCTGGCAGGAGTTGGCGACGTGGACATGGATGGTACGGCCGACATTCTGATTGGGTCTCCCGGCGATGCCTCGACGGCAGCGTGGCTGGTGTTGGGCCCCGTGTCGGGAGACGTTCACGTCGAGGATGCGGACGGATTGTTCATCGAGCCAGAGTGGAAGGACTATGCTGGAATGGGGTTGGCCGGCCCCGGCGACATGAACGGGGACGGTTGGCGTGACGTGGTCATCGGAGCGCCTGGTGGTACGGGGTTCGACGTGGAGAGCACGCGAGGCCATTGTGCGGACGACGATTGGGAGGAGTATCGTGACGAGCATGGCGCGGGTGCCGGCGTGACCTACCTCATGCTTGGGCCGGTCTCAGCGGAGCGCTCGTTTGCGAGCGCCGATGCTCGGGTCATGGGAGAAGATGGCTGGGACCAGTCTGGTGTTCCGTTGGCTGGCGCGGGCGATGTGAATGGTGACGGCGTGGAAGATCTTGCTATTGGTGCGCGAGGGAACTGTGAGAGCGGGATCAGCGCGGGTGCCGCCTATGTCGTACACTCACCAATCAGCGGAGATCTGTACCTTGGAGACGCCGATTTGAAGTTGGTGGCGGAGGAGACCGCCGAAGGAACAGGCTTTGACATCGATGGAGGCGCGGACGGAGACGGGGATGGTCTGCCGGACCTGCTGGTAACGGAGCCGATTGTCAGCGTTGGCCGAACCTACCTGATTTACGGCCCCGGGACCGGCTCCCTCGATCTGGCCAGCGTTGACGCGACCATCTTCGGAGAAGCCTACGGGGAAAGCGCAGGATTGTCCGCCTCCTGGGCGGGCGATGCCGATGGAGATGGATTCCAGGAAGTGATCATCGGCGCCCCTGGCGAAGACAGTTCCGGCCTGTCTTCCGGCGCTGCCTACCTGGTCCTGGGCCCTGTCACGGGCTCCCACAGCCTGAGCAGCGCGGACGTCAAGCTCATCGCGGACGCTAGGGGTATCTTGGCTGGGTTCGCGGTGTCCGCGGCGGGAGACGTCAACAACGACGGTCTGAGCGACGTGCTCGTGGGCGGACCCGGCGACGACGAAGGCGGCGAAGACGCCGGCGCAACCTGGCTCGTCCTCGGCGCCCCCGGGCTGGTTGGAGGGACCCTCTGAGCCTCCCCCTCCCTTCGGCATCGCGCCTCCTGGCGCCGCCACCGACGCATCCTCCGGTGGGGCGGGCATGCCACGCCCAGCTCGGGCTGCTCTGCCTTCTGATCATGGCGACCACCGGCTGTCCGACGCCTGGCATGGTCGACAAGGTCCCCGATGCGCACGACACGGCGGACGCTCACAGCACCTCTGAGGACACAGACGCTCCGGACACGGACCATGGCGACACGTCCTCGGAGGACACAGGAGGCCGCGAGACAGGCGATACTGGCGAAACTGGCGAGACCGGTGAAGAGGCCGAGCCCTGTGATACGGCAGCTTTGAGTGGACTTGCTGAAGCAGAGCTCATTGGCGAAGAGGCAGGTGGCCGCGCGGGTTACACCCTGGAGGGTGTGGATGACGTAGACGGCGACGGCTGGGGCGACGTGCTGATCGGCGCCCCCTACATAGACCCTGGAGGCCGAGCCTATCTGGTCCGAGGTCCTCTCCATGGTCGGGAATGCCTGTCCGATGCCGACGCACGCTTTGTCGCGGACGGTGCAGACGATCTCCTAGGATTCAATCTGGCAGGAGTTGGTGATGTGGACATGGATGGTACGGCGGATCTGTTGATTGGGTCTGTCGGCGACGCCTCGACGGCCGCGTGGCTGGTGTTGGGCCCGGTGTCTGGAGAGGTTCACATCGAGGACGCAGATGGCCTGTTTTTGGACGGGGAAGGTGCCAGTGGAACGGCGCAGGCCGGCCCCGGCGACATGAACGGAGACGGCTGGCGCGACATCGTCATCGGTGATCCTAGCGGTACTGGGCTGGACGTGGAGAGCACCCGCGGCCACTGCGCGGACGACGACTGGGAGGAGTATCGCAACGAATACGGGAGTTATGCGGGCGTGACCTACCTCATGCTTGGACCGGTCTCAGCCGAGCGCTCATTCGGGAGCGCGGATGCCAGGCTACTGGGAGAGGATGGTGGTGACGTGTCAGGTTCTCCCTTGGCAGGCGCGGGCGATGTGAACGGCGATGGCCTGGAGGATCTGGTCCTGGGTGCAATATATAACTGCGAGAGTGGGCTCAACGCAGGTGCGGCATATATAGTGCTGTCGCCGACCTCTGGAGACCTGTACCTTGGTGACGCAGATTTGAAGCTGGTGGCGGAGGAGATCGCCGAAGGAACAGGCTTTGACCTCGATGGTGGCTCGGACGGCGACGGAGATGGCTTGCCAGATGTGCTGGTCACGGAGCCCTTTGTTAGTGTTGGCCGAACCTACCTGATCTATGGCCCTGGGACTGGCTCCCTCGATCTGGGCAGCGTAGACGCGACCATCTTCGGAGAAGCGTATGGGGAAAGTGCAGGATGGTCCGCCTCCTGGGCAGGCGATGCCGATGGAGATGGGTTTCAGGATGTGATCATCGGCGCCCCTGGCGAAGACAGCTCTGGCTCATCCTCCGGCGCTGCCTATCTGGTCCTTGGCCCTGTCACGGGTTCCCACAGCCTGAGCAGCGCGGACGTCAAGCTGATAGGTGATGATAGGGGTGTGTCGGCTGGGTTTGCGGTGTCCGCCGCCGGAGACGTCAACAACGACGGGCTGAGTGACGTGCTCGTAGGCGGACCAGGCGACGACGAAGGCGGCGAAGACGCCGGCGCAGCCTGGCTCGTCCTCGGCGCTCCCGGTCTGGTCGGAGGGACCCTTTGAGCCTCCTCCTCCTTCGGCGTTGCGCTTCCTGCGGCCCGAGCTCTCCTTACCCGAAGCTGCTGCTCGAGGAAGGCGCGGCGCTCTTCTGCCACGCCCGCACCCTGGAGCGCCCATGAAGCGCAGCCTCGCCCTGATGGTCGTCTTCGCGCTGACCTCGCTTGCCTTCGCTGGGGTCTTTTACGACAAGAACCCCCCCGGACTGCGCTGGGGTGGGGGCGCGCTGCTGAGCGCCGCCCAACGACCGGTTCAGGTCGCGGGCGTCCGGCCGTGGCATGCCCCGCGGCCTGCGCCGCCGGCCCCGGTCTGGTCCTGGTCGGCGCCGCTGGCGGCGGCGGTCGCGATCGACCGGGAGGGCGTCGAGACGGAGATCGCGCTCTACGAGGGGCAGGATGTTGGGGATCCGCTCGTCGTCCCGTCGGACGCGGTGGCGGTGCGGCTCTTCCTGGACGGGCTGATCCAACTGGAGCAGGTCAGCGCCGCCGGACGATCTCTTCGTCTGGTCTCGCTGGACACGCTGGAGGTCGTCCTCGCCGAGCCCGGCGAGGAGACCGTGACCGTGACGCTCGCGCTGGGGGAGGGAGCAGCGGTCGCGCGGCTGGATGACGCCGCGTTGGCGCGGCTGGTGGAGGAGACGGCGCTCGGTGAGGCGTGGTGAGGCGAGAAGGCGCAGAATCCATACCGATGGCTCGACCACGCCGAGCTGGTTCGACGTCGAGGTCCCCGATACGCTGGGGTGGGGGCCATGGCTGGTGACGAGGTCATCTACGCTGACGGCGAAGCCAGGGCGGCTGCGGATGTTTCGGACTGCCCGGACCTCGAAGGGCGTAGCGATACGGATGGTATAGCGGACATTGGGGCGCTACATGCCGTTGTGTTCGCCGGATGGTGGGAATGAAGACGACCTCTCTTCGCCTTCTGGACCGACGGGCATGGGGCGGCTCTCCGCCGGTAGGGAGGTTCTCCATGTGTCTGCTACCCGTTCTCCTGCTGAGCCTGGCCTGCAGCGATAGTGACTGCCCAAAGGATGAGGAGACCTGGTACCTGGACGAGGATGGCGACAGCTACGGCTCGGCCA
>CAZKWG010000165.1:0-12039 GCA_964556105.1 uncultured Enterobacterales bacterium
GGGCGCGGGCATGCGCGAGGCCCTCGGGCGCCTCCTGCTGACCATGCCGGGTCGCGGCTACATGCTCGTCGTCACCACCCGCGACGCCGGGCTGGCGGCGGTGCTCGGCCGATCCACCCAGAGCTGTAGTTATGGGCTCGAGGAGCAGGCGGACGGCTCGGTGAGGATCGGCTGCTGATGGCGACGCGCGCGAGCCCTGGCGACCTGGCCCGCTGGCTGTTCTGGGTGAAGCTGCGCGCGGTGGTCCCCGTAGACCAACCTGATCGCCTGCGCCACGCCTGGCGGCTCTGGCCGCTGCAGTACCTCTCGGCGACGCCGCGAAGAGCGCTCCTCAAAGACGAGCTTCTGCGCAGCTTCGGGCGCGCCGACGAGCCGATGATCCGCGGCGCCTACCGGACGGCCTTCCGCGCGCACTTCCAGGAGCTGCTCCTGGGCAAGCTGGACGCGCGTAACTGGACGTTACACCTGAAGTTCCAGGACCGACACCACCTGGACGCGGCGCTGGCGAGGGGCCGCGGGGCCGTGCTGCTCTACCCGCATGCCGGCGACGTGATGATGATGCTCGCCGGCCTCGGCCTCGCCGGCTACCCCTACGTGCAGTACGCCGCGCGCGGGCTCGCCCCGCCCGAGGTCGCCGCCGCCCACCCCGAGGTCTTCGGCCACAACCGCTACCGCGAGGAGGCGCGCGCCGCCCGCGAGTCCGCCGAGGACAGCCTGCCCGTGCGCTTCCTGACGATGGAGACCTCGGTGCGCGAGCTGGTGCGCAGCCTGAACCGCAACGAGATCGTCGGCATCGCCTTCGACGGTCGCCTGGGCCAACGTTTCGTGCCCGCCTCCTGGCTGGGACGCCAGGCCCTGCTCTCGCCGGGCCCCTTCAAGCTGGCCCTGGCCGCGGGCGCCCCCATCGTGCCCGCCTTCAACCACGCCCCCGACGAGGGCCCGGAGATCTGCAGCTTCGGCGAGCCGATCTGGCCCGAGGGTCACAGCGCGGAGACGCTGATGGAGCGCTTTCTGCGCGACGCGGCGGAGCCCTGGGTGCGCGCCCACCCGGAGAGCTACGCCATCTGGTTGTTACACTGTCGCATGCGCGCAGGTGTGGACGACCACCCCCTGTTCACGGACTACGCGCCGGATGATCGCCACAAGCGGTGGTTGTAGCGGATCACTTGACGTTGCAGGTGATCATGCAGCTCATCAGGTAGGAGCTGGACATCACGTGGGCCCTCGTGGACTCCGTGCCCGCGCGGACGCTGGTCTTGACGGTGGCGCGGGAGATCTGAAGAGGAGAGGTCTTGGTGTTCATGGTCACTCCTGGTGGGTTCAGGGCTGCCGCCCTCTGGGTGACCTCAACATGCCCCAGCCCCGCCCCCTCTACACCCTTACCAGACCCTTCATCGCGCGCGACGGGCTACTCCGCCGCCTCACGCTGCGCCGCGAGCTGCGCCAGCGTCGCGTAGACCTCGTCCACGGCCAGCGTGCAGCCGACGGACTCCAGCGTGAGCGTGTCGCCGGGCCCGCCCGCCTCTTAGAGCCAGCGCCCGTCCGCCTGGCGCGGGTAGAGCTCGAGCATGGGCGGCTCCTGGCTGACGAGCAGGTACTCGCCGAGCGAGGCGAGCTGGCGGTAGTGTTTGAACTTCTCGCCCCGGTCCCAGGCCTCGGTGGACGGGGAGAGGACCTCGACCAGCAGGATGGGGTTGGTGATCGTGGCGTCATCGTCCAGGTCCGTCTGGAGCCGGCCGCAGACCACGGCGAGGTCGGGGTAGGTGCCAAGGCCGGTGGCGGGGACGCGGGCGCGGGCGTCAGCGTTGAAGACCAGGCAGGGGCGGCGGGCGAGCGCTCCATGGAGCAGGAACGCGATATGGGTAGACAGCAGGCTGTGCTCCAGGCTCCCGCCGGCCATCGCCACGATCTCGCCGTCCAGGTACTCGTGACGGACATCGCTGGCCCGCTCTGACGCGACGTACTCCAGGAAGGTCATGCCGGTTCTTGCCGGCTCGCGGCGCAATCTCGCCGGCTCACCCATCGGAACCTCCACAGCCAGTATAGCCCGCCCCGCCGCCAGACGTGTTAGCGGAGTCCCCCGCGCTCTCGGAGGTCCCCCGATGTTCGATCTCGACATCATCCAGAAGAAGTACGCTGAGCTCGCCGACCGCCACGCCATCGCGCGCCGCCGGCTGGGCCGCCCCATCACGAACGCGGAGAAGATCCTCTTCGCCCACCTCGAGGACCCCGAAGGCGCTGAGTTCGTGCGCGGGAAGAGCTTCCTGGCCCTGAACCCCGATCGCGTGGCCTTGCAGGACGCGACGGCCCAGATGGCGGTGCTGCAGTTCATGCTCTGCGGGCGCGACAAGGTCGCCGTCCCCACCACCATCCACTGCGACCACCTGATCCGCGCCCACCAGGGCTCGGACGCCGACATGAAGACGGCGCTGCGCGAGAACTTCGAGGTCTACGAGTTCCTCCGCACGGCGGGCGAACGCTACGGGCTCGGCTTCTGGAAGCCCGGGGCCGGCATCATCCATCAGGTGGTGCTGGAGAATTACGCCTTCCCGGGCGGCCTGATGATCGGCACCGACAGCCACACGCCCAACGCGGGCGGGCTCGGGATGGCGGCGGTGGGCGTGGGCGGCGCGGACGCCGTGGACGCGATGGTGGGCATGGCCTGGGAGGTGCTCTGCCCGAAGCTCATCGGCGTGAAGCTGACGGGCACCCTGTCCGGCTGGACCTCGGCCAAGGACGTGATCCTCAAGCTGTGCGGCATCCTCACGGTGAAGGGCGGCACCAACGCCATCGTCGAGTTCTTCGGCCCCGGCTGCGAGAGCCTGTCCGCCACCGGCAAGGGCACGGTCTGCAACATGGGCGCCGAGCACGGCGCGACCACCTCGATCTTCCCCTATGACCAGCGCATGGCCACCTACCTGCGCGCCACGGGCCGCGCCGAGCTGGCCGCGCTCTGCGACGCGCACGCCGCCGAGCTGCGCGCCGACCCGGAGGTCGAGCTCAACCCTGAGTTGTACTTCGATCGCGTGGTCGAGATCGACCTCTCCACGCTGGAGCCGCACCTGGTCGGCCCGCACACGCCGGACCTCGCCCGCCCGCTCTCCGCCGTCAAGGCGGCGATCGCCGAGAACGACTACCCGGCGCGCATCTCCAGCTCGCTCATCGGCTCCTGCACGAACTCGTCCTACGAGGACATCGGGCGCGCCACCCACATCGCCCGCCAGGCGGCGGCGGTCGGCCTCGCCTCGGCCACGCCGTTCATGATCTCCCCGGGATCGGACCAGATCTTCGACACCATCCGCCGCGACGGGCAGATGGCGGCCCTGGAGAGCATCGGCGGCATCGTGCTGGCCAACGCCTGCGGCCCCTGCATCGGGCAGTGGAAGCGGGACGACATCCAGAAGGGCGAGAAGAACACCATCGTCACCAGCTTCAACCGGAACTTCCCGGGCCGCAACGACGCCAACGCCGAGACGCTGTCGTTCATCGCCAGCCCGGAGATCGTCACGGCCATGGCCATCGCCGGTGATCTGGGCTTCAACCCGATGACCGACACGCTGACCCGCGACGGCGTCTCCATCCGCTTCTCCGCCCCGGAGGCGCCGGAGCTGCCCCCGACGGGCTTCGCCGAGGGCCTCTCCAACCTCGTCGTCCCGCCCGAGGACGGCCGCGGCCTCCCGGTCGCCATCCCCGACGGCAGCGATCGCCTGGAGCGCCTCACCCCCTTCGCCCCCTGGAGCGGCGGCGATCTCGCCGGGCTGGTGGTGCTGGGCAAGGCGAAGGGCAAGTGCACGACGGACCACATCTCGCCCGCCGGCCCCTGGCTGAAGTACCGCGGCCACCTCACCAACATCAGCGGCAACCTGATGAACGGCGTGATCAACGCCTTTGGTGGACGCGGCACCGGCCTGGACGTGCTCTCCGGCGAGCAGAACGTCCCCCTGCCCGACCTGGCGAAGCGCTACCGCGCCGCGGGTCAACGCTGGGTGATGGTGGGCGACGAGAACTACGGCGAGGGCTCGAGCCGCGAGCACGCCGCGATGGAGCCCCGCCTGATGGGCTGCCTCGCCGTGATCGCCCGCTCCTTCGCCCGCATCCACGAGACCAACCTGAAGAAGCAGGGCCTGCTGCCCCTCGTGTTCACGAACCCCGCCGACTACGAGAAGATCCTGGCGGACGATCGCCTCGCGCTCCGCGGGCTGGACGGGATCGAGCGCGGCGAGACGGTCACGCTGGAGCTCACCCACGCCGACGGGAGCGCCGAGACGGTGCAGCTCAAGCACACGTTTTCGCCCGATCAGTTCCGCTGGTTCGTGGCCGGGAGCGCGCTGAACCTCATCCGCGCGTCGATCAAGGCCTGAACATCTGCTCCGTGCCGGGGTAGCATCTGCTCCCATGCTGTCCTGGCTTCGTCTGTCCATCGCGCTGGCGCAGTCCCCCGAGGCTGCGCCGCCGGAGCCCCCGCCCGCTGACCCCGCGGCGCTGGGCTTCCGTCTGGACGACCAGACCGGCTGGCGTCAGGAGGGAGACCGCCTGATCGGCCCCGCTGGTCAGGCGCTCGCCTTCGCCTTCGAGCCAGCGACGGACGACGAGATCGTCGCGCTGGAGGTCAAGGACATCGTCCGCGAGCGGGCGAAGCTCGTCGTGGAGATGGCGGAGCGCAAGCTGGTCGCCCGCGACGTAGAGGGCCGCATCGTCACCACGCCCATCGGCGAGCCGGGCGTGCTGCTGCTCTACACCCTCACCGCCGGCAAAGGCTACGAGGGCGAGGTGCCGCCGCGCGGGATCCGCGTCATCCGCCGCTGCGGTCCCACCGTGCGCCTCACGGACGAGGGCGAGGCCCCCGATCAGGCCGCCCTGCTCGAGGCCGCCGGGCAGCTCCTCTGGGCCGCGCCCGAGTGCGAGCAGTACAACACCCGCCCCTTCCGCCGGGTCGAGACGCCCGACGCCGTGGCGCCGCTGTTCACGCCCGCGCCAGCGCCCGAGCTCCCCGCCCGCCCGCCGAAGCCGCCGTGGTGGGTCGCCTGGCTGGGCGTCTTCTACCAGGTGACCGGCCTGGTCGTGGTCCGGCTGTTCCTCGCGCTGCGCGCGCCGCCCCCGAAGGCGGCTCCGACCCCTCGCGCCGCTCCCCCGAAGCTCAGCCCGACCGGCGAGGATCGCGCGACACCCCGGCCCGAGCAGGCGCCGCTCTCGCCGCCGCTCGCCCCCTCCAACGCCCCGCCGCCGCCCGAGCCCGTCCTCCCGAAGAAGGCCGAGCCCCGGCCGCTCGGGGCCCTCGGCGCGCAGGAGGGCGTCTGGGTCACCCCCGCCCTGAACAAACAGGAGGACCCGCTCGCCATCGGGCTGAAGCGCCTCGGCCAGGTCATGGGCCTCGACCGTCTGCCGCCCCGCGCGCCCGAGCTGCCCGACGTGCCCCACACCTACCGCGCCCTGCTCGAGCTGCACGACGGGGCCAGCTTCGGCGGGGCCTGGCTGCGCCTGCTCGGCTGCTGGGAGGGGCGCGGACTGACCGTTCAGGAGCTGAACCGCACCTTGCAGGGGAGGATCGGCCGCCGCTTCGTCATCGGCTTCTTCGGAAACGGCACCCTGGTGATGATGTCCGCCCGCGGGGAGGTCCAGGTGGCGGCCCCCGGCGACCGCATCCCGCACACCGTCAGCTCCAACCTGACGAACTTCCTGGAGAACCTCGCCGACGACATGGAGATCCGTCAGCAGCTCTGCTCGCATGCCGATCTGACGGCCAGCCAGCGCCTGCTCGGCCCGCTGGGGCCGGATCAGGTGCTGTACCTCCAGGACGGCGAGACGAAGAAGCTGAGCATCCAGGCCGTCTGGGAGAGCGCGCAGAGCCTGCTCTGATCCGAGCCGCTCAGTCCTCGCACTCCCACTCCAGGTCGAACCAGTGCGAGTCGATGGCGTTCGAGACCCGCGCCGCGACGAGGTTATCGCCCTCGTGCAGATAGTCGGTGATGTTCACCGGGTCCACCTCCACCGTGACCTCGCAGCCGGCGTCGTCGTTGACGCAGCCCTCCTCCTGCCAGTCCCCGCCCCAGTGGCCGACGAAGGCGCCGTTCACGTACAGCCAGATGCCATCGTCGGACTGCAGGCGGAACTTGAATTTGTGGTCCAGGTCGGAGACGGTGAACCAGGCGCGGTAGACCCGGTCGTAGTCCGCCGGGCAGTGGCCGGAGTCGGGCATGGAGACGGTGGACCAGCCGACCATCTCGTAGTCGGTGGCGTACCAGGCCCGCCCGTACCCGTCGGTCGGGCCCTCCTCCTCGGCGAAGGGCTGGCTGCCCCACCAGGTCCAGGAGGCGGGGCCAGGGTCGTCCGCGCAGGGCCGGGTGTCCGTGTCGGGCTCCCCGCTGTCCAGCGCGCTGCCGGTGTCGCCGCGCCCGGTCTCGCCGGTCTCGGCGGTGTCCGAACCCGGGTCAGCGGTCTCGCCGGTCTCCGCCGCGCTGTCCTGACCTCCCTCCGGCTGCTTGTTCGCCTTGAGGCCATAGTCCGAGCAGGCGGCGAGCAGGAGCAGGACGGCGCGCATGGGAGCCTCGCGGCAGCTTTCAGTGCTCGTGCTTGTGATCGTGGCTGTGGTCGTGGCCATGATCGCCATCATGGCTGTGGTTGTGATCGTGCTCGGCGATCTCTTTGTGGATGGCGGCCATGTCCAGCCCGCGCACCTGCTTGATCAGGTCGTCGAGCGCCGCGGCGGGCAGCGCGCCCGCCTGGTTGAAGAGCAGGACGCGCTGGCGGAAGACCATCAGCGTGGGGATGGAGCGGATCTGGAAATACCCCGCAAGACCCTGCTGATCCTCCGTGTCTACCTTGCCGAACGTGATGTCGGGGTTGGCGTCGCTGGCCTTCTCGAAGGTCGGCGCGAAGCTGCGGCAGGGCCCGCACCACTCGGCCCAGAAGTCCACGATGACGATGTCGTTCTTCTCGATGATCTCGCCGAAATTCTTCTCGGTCAGCGCTACGGTCGCCATACGTGCTCCTCGAACATCTGCCTCGGGGGATCGCGACTCAGGTGTCCTGACCCCTGCATAACGTGCTTGACCAGATCAAGGCGCCGGGCGAGAGGATGCCATGCCGCTCCTGCCCCCCTGGTCCCTGAGCGCCGATCCCGATGGCGTCTGGCGCTGGTCGCCCCCCGCGCCCGAGGCCTCCCTGCGACCGGCCACGGGCGGACTCCGCTACGATCGAGCGGGCGCGGACGGGTTCCTCCTGGAGAGCGCGAAGGCGGAGCGCCTGCGCTGGGAGCTGCGGCTCGGCGAAGGCACCCTGCTGGCCCGCCTGGATCCACCCCTGCTTGTACCCAGCGAGTGCCGCCTGTGCGCCTGGATCGCCATCCCCCTGGCGCGCGTGCTCACGCTGGACGGCGCCGCGGAGGGGCTCGACGCGCTGCGCCCGGACTGCCGCCGCGCGGTCCTCGGCCCGGTGGACTCCGGGACGGTCTTTCCCAGCGTGAACACCCCGCTGCTCAGCGGCCACGACGACCCGGCGCTGTCGCCCTGGACCTGGGCGGCGCTGCGCGTCCGCGTCCACAACCGCTCGAACGGCGCGCTCACCCTGCGCCGCGTCCCCATCCAGGAGCCCGCCCTGGCGCTCTGGGTGCGCGGCGAGCGCGTCGCGGCCGGGGATGTCCACGTCTCGTTGGAGCACGATCACCGCGCTGAGGCCCACGTCACCCCAGGCGAGCCCCCGCCCGGAAACTGGCTCGTCAAGAGCACCGGCGCGCGCGCCGCCGTGCCGGCCCTGTCCTGGCTGCTCGACACCACGCTCCGCTCGGTGGAGTTTCAGCCTTGAGCGTGTACATCCTGGCGCTCTTCGCGCATCCCTGGGCGAAGGCGGTGCTCTGGCTGGTCATCGGTCTCCCGCTGATCCGCCTGCTCGCCAGCCTCAGCGCCAGCCGGCTGAGCGCGGCCGGGAGCGCCCACCACGGTCTCGTCGCCCGCCGCGTCATCACCACCGCGGGCGGCCTGGCCATCGCCATCGGGGTGGCGCGCGCCCTGGGCCTGGACCTCACGGCCGTCCTCGCCACCGCGGGCGTCTTGACGGTGGCCATCGGCTTCGCCGCCCAGACCAGCCTGTCGAACCTGATCGCCGGCCTGTTCCTGCTGGTCGATCGCCCCTTCCAGGTGGGCGACATCGTGGAGATCGAGGGGCGCATCGGCGTCATCGAGAGCATCACCCTGCTCTCCACCCACGTCCGCACCTTCGAGAACCTGCGCGTCCGCTGGCCGAACGAGGTCGTGCTCAAGGCCACCATCGTCAACTACACCCGCTACCCGGTGCGCCGCATCGACCTGCGCGTCCGCCTCGTCCACGGCTCGAACCTGACCGCCGCGGTGACCGCGACGCGCGAGGCCGTCGCCGCCCTCGACCTGATCCTGCTGGACCCGCCGGTCGAGGTCGTCCTGCGCGGCTACGTGGACGGCGCGGTGGAGGTGGAGGTGCGGGCCTGGATGGAGGCGCGCGAGGTGCAGAGCGGGCGCTCGGCGATGGTCCGCGCCGTCCACGACGCGCTCGTCGCGAGCGGGGTGACCGTGCAGTCGCCGCTGGTCGCCGTCCCGCGGGCGGGGTAGAAGCGGAGCCCTGAACAGGAGTGAACGTGCCTTCTCCGGTGATCCTGACCCACGGCGGCGCGGGCGCACCTGCCCGCTTCCACGACGGCACCCAGCGCGCGGCCGAGCTGGGCCTGGAGCGCCTGCGCGCGGGCGAGCCGGCCCTCGACGCGGTCATCGCCGCCACGGTGGATCTCGAGGACGATCCTCGCTTCAACGCCGGGACCGGCTCCAACCTGCGCCTGGACGGCCAGACCCTGGAGATGGACGCTGCCGTCATGACCGATGACGGCCGCTCGGGCGCCGTCGCCAACCTGGCGCGCGTGAAGAACCCCGTGCTCGTGGCCGCCGCCGTCCGCGAGCGCACCCCGCACCTGCTGCTGGCCGGCGAGGGCGCCCTGCGCTTCGCCCGTCGCCTGGGCTTCGCCGACCACGACCCCGTCACGCCCAAGGCCCGCGCCCGCCTGCTCGAGGCCCGGCGCGGCCTGCGCGGCGAGCTGGTGGACGACGAGGAGTTCGGAGCCTGGATGGGCCGCGACCTGCGCGCGCTGTGGAACTTCGAGGCCGACTGCACCATCTACGACCCCGACTACGATCAGCGCCTGGGCGACACCGTCGGCGCCGTCGCCCGCGACGAGAGCGGCCGCTTCGCCGCCGCGAGCTCTACCGGCGGCACGCTGATCATGCTGCGCGGGCGCATCGGCGACACGCCGCTGGTCGGCTGCGGCCTCTACGCCGGCCCGGCGGGCGCCGTCACGGCCACCGGCGTCGGCGAGGAGATCGTCCGCCGCTTCCTCTCCCGCACCGTCTACGACTGGATCGCCGCCGGCGTGCCCGCGAAGGAGGCCTGCCAGCGCGGCGTCGCCCTCTTCCCGGAGGAATTCGGCGTCGGCGTGCTGGCCGTCAGCCAGACCGGACACGGCTTCGCCTCGAACCGCGAGATGCCCACGGGCGCCGCCAGCGCCCCTGAGCCGGCGGCCTGAGCGTGAACTTCACCCTGCCGCTGGACGGGGTGCTGGACCTGCACAGCTTCCGGCCTTCTGAGCTGCAGGACCTCGTCACCGAGTGGCTGATCGCCACCCGGGAGCGCGGCCTGCACGAGGTGCGGATCATCCACGGCAAGGGGACCGGGGTGCAGCGCGAGCGGGTGATGACCCTGCTGGACCGCCAGCCGCTGGTGATGCGCCACCTGAACGATCCGAGCGGCAACTGGGGCGCCCGCGTCGCCTGGCTGCACCCGCGGACCAGCGACGCCGCCCGCGTCCAGGCCGTCCTCGAGGGCTGCCCTCGGCTCATCGACGCGCTGAAGGTCGCGGCCGAGCACGGGCCGCCCGGGGCCTGGATCGGCGCCGGGGCCGTGCGCAACGCGCTCTGGCACCGCCTCCACGGCCAGGACGGCGAGCCGGATTTTGCCGATATCGATGTCATCTATTCTGACCCCGACGGCCCCGACGAGGCGACCGTGCTCGCCCGGCTGCGCGCCGCGCGCCCCACGCTGGCCTGGGAGGTCTGCGATCAGGCCCGCCTCCCCTCCCCTGCCGCGAGCGTCGCCGAGGCCCTCGCCCGCTGGCCCGAGACGGCTACCTGCGTGGCCGCGCGCTGGGCGGACGGCGTGCAGCTCCTCGCCCCCCTCGGCCTCGACGATCTCCTCGCGATGGTGATCCGCCACAACCCCGCCTGCCCCGAGGCCGCCTTTCGTGGCCGGCTGGCGAGCAAACGTTGGCGCCAACGCTTCCCCTGGGTGACGGTGATGCGCTGACCGGAACAAGAACCGAACCGACGAGTCCAATCCCCGATGCGCCCTCCTGCACTTCGCTCCATCGTCCTCTCGCTGCTCCTCGCCGCCTCGCTCGCGGGCTGCGAGGCCTTGATCCCGCACGACCGCAAGATCCGCGAGGCTCAGGACGCGCTCGACGCCGGAGACCTGGACCGCGCCGAGGCGCTGGCCACGGAGGCCCTGGACGCGGCGCCAGAGCTGCGAAAGGTCGAAAAAAACCGCGGGGAAGCCTATTATATGCTCGCGAAGATCTCCGCGGAGCGCGGCGACCTCGCTGAGGCCGTCAAGCTGCTCCAGGAGAGCACCCGACTCCACGCCGAGTTTGAGCCCGCCTACCTGCTGCTGGGCGATCTCCAGCGTCGGCTCGGGCTGGAGGACGAGGCGATCCGCTCGTACGAGCACACGGTTCGGCTCAGCCCACAGAACGCCTCCTACCGCATCAAGCTCTGCCACATCTACCTGGACCTGTACCAGCAGGACCCGGCGCGCGGCGTCTGTCCGGAGGCCCTGAAGCTGGCGCCCGCGGACCCGCTGGCCCGCGCGGGCGTGGCGCTGGTGCAGGCGCGCGACGGGTCGGCGGAGGCGGCCGCGGCGGAGCTGGCGCGCATCGAGGGCCTGAGCGAGGCCCAGCGCGCCGATCTCGGCCTGAAGATCCGCGTGGCGCAGCTCGAGGGCCCCGGGCGCGGCCGGTTGACGCGCATCGACCAGGTGGAGAGCCCGCTGCAACCCCGCAGAGCGCAGGCGGAGACCACCCTGACCCGACGGGGAGCGGCGCCGGGCGCCGACGCCGAGCGCCCAGCCCTGCGCGGCGTCGAGGAGGTGACGATCCCGTCCGGCGATCTCCAGCTGCGCGCCTGGCTGCGCAAGCCCGAGGGCGCGGGCCCCTTCCCCGCCATCGTCTACCTGCACGGCGGCTTCTCCGTCCGCCAGGAGGACGTGGACGCCACCAGCCCGCTCGTCGAGGCGGGCGCTCTCGTGCTGCTGCCCAGCCTGCGCGGCGAGGCCGGAAACCCGGGCGAGCACGGGCTCTTCCTGGGCGAGCGCGACGACGCTCAGGCCGCCCTGCGCTGGGTGCAGGGCCTCCCCGAGGTGAACCCGAGCCGCGTCTACGTCTTCGGCGACGCCGAGGGCGGCGCGCTCGCGGGCCTGCTGGAGGGCGCGGCGATGATCGGCAGCTACGGCGCCCTGCTGCCGGAGCAGGAGCTGGTCCGCTACGATCCGCCCTTCGCGCTGAGCGATGTTGACGCGCGGCGGGCCCGGCTCTGGGTCCACAACCTCGCCCAGCTCCGCGCCACGCCTCACCACGCCTGGGTGAGCGCCCGCTCCCCCCAGGCCGACTATGCCGAGGAGCTGCGCGCCGACGCCATCGCCGCCGGCGCGCCGCTGACCGTCACCCTCGTCCCCGGCGACCCCGCCGCCGCCCGCGCCGCGGCGCTCCTCAGCTTCCTGGACGAGATCACCGTGCGGCGAGACCTGTCGGCGACGCTGCCCTGATCGGACGCGGTACATTGGGAGATGCGCGGGCCGGGAGCTGCCCGCGGCGAAGGCAGGAGCGCACATGGAGACCCGGAACCTGATCGGCGGAGCCTGGGTGGGCGGCGGCGGGCTGCCCGTGCTGGACCCGGCCACGGACGCCCTCATCGCCGAGGTGCCGCTGCACGGCGCCGCCGAGACCCGCGCCGCCGTGGACGCCGCCGCGAGCGC
>CAZKWG010000166.1:0-11012 GCA_964556105.1 uncultured Enterobacterales bacterium
GGCGGGCCGGGCGGACAAGCCCGGCCGCGCCATCATCCAGACCTACGCGCCCGAGCACGAGGCGATGATCGCGCTTGCCGCGCAGGACCGCGATCGCTTCCTCGCGGCGGAGGCCGCCGCGCGCGAGGCGATGGGCATGCCGCCGTACGGCCGGTTGGCCGCGGTCATCATCTCCGCCCCGGACGAGGCCAGCGCCAACCGCGCCGCCTATGACATGGGTGAGGCCGCGCCCGTCGCCGAAGGTGTGGATGTGTGGGGGCCCGCGCCCGCGCCGCTCACGGTGATTCGCGGCCAGCACCGCCGGCGTTTCCTCATCCGCGCCGACCGCGGCGTCGATCTCTCGGCGTTCATGGCGGCGTGGCGTGCGCGCGTGAAGGCGCCCAACAGCGTCCGCATCCACATCGACGTGGACCCGTACTCTTTCCTCTAGGGGCTACATCAACGGCAGTTCGACCCTGGCCGTCTGCCCGCGGTCGTTGCGGGCTTCGCCGACGAGTTTGTAGTCGTCGGTGGGGGAGAGGACGAGGACGGTGTCGCCCGGCGTGTCGCCGGTCTTGCACTTTGTGTTGATGGTCACGCCGCTGCGCGCGACGGCGCCGGTCATGCCGGTGGGCCCGCACAGGCCGCCTTCGAAGGCGCCGGCCTGCCCGTGCTCGTCGTGGGGCTGCTGCTCCACGCCTGGGGCATGACCGACAAGCATCGGCTCGAGGCTGATGCGCCGCGGCCGGCCTGGTCTACGGCGCTCTACTGGATCTGCTGGGCGCTCCTCGCGGCGCTCGGGCTCTACCTGCTCGTCCGCGCGGTCGGAGGAGCGTCGTGAACGTCGTCCCCGACGCCGCGGGCTACTACGCGCTCACGCTGCGCGCCTTCAGCGCCCTGGCGCCTTACTATGACGCCCTGGTCCGCCCGCTCCGGCCACTACGCCGCGCGGTCGTCCGTTTCGCGGCGGCCCCCGTCGGCGCCCGCGTGCTCGACGTGGCGACCGGGACCGGGGCGCAGGCCCTGGCCTTCGCGCGCCAGGGCTACGCGGTGACGGGCATCGATCTCGTCCCGGCCATGCTGGCCGTGGCGCGCCGGAAGGCTGGCGAGCTGCGGGTGGACTTCGTCGAGATGGACGCCACCCGGCTCGACCTCCCGGACTCGGCCTTCGACGTCTCTACCGTCTCCTTCGCCCTCCACGACATGCCCGGCGAGGTCAGGGAGCGTGCGCTCCGGGAGATGGTCCGCGTCACGCGGCCGGGAGGGCGGATCATCGTCGTGGATTACGCGCTGCCGGCGAACCGGGCCTGGCGGTGGTTCGTGCTCCACCTCGTCGGGCTCTGGGAGCGCGGCTGGTACCCGGAGTTCGTCCACGCCGATCTGGCCGCGCTGCTCGAGCGGGTGGGGACCCGCGTCGAGTCCGCCCGAAGCGCGCTCCTGGGGGCCGCTCGGATGACGCTCGCGCGAGCTCCCCGCGACTGATGGCCATCAGCGCTCGAAGTGCGCCGCGAGGTCGAGGAGGTCCTGCTCGACCTTGGCCCGGCGGCGCCGGTCGAGCTCGGCGTCGGTGAGGATGAGGCCGACCAGGTAGCCAGGATCCAGGTCGAAGGTCCCGACGACGAGCGAGCCGCCCGCGCTCGGAGACACAGCGAAGTCCGCCTGGAGCTGAGTGCCGAAGTGACCGTCGAGGATCTCGAGGTGGACCGGCCCTCCCGCGGGGCTGGTCAGCCGGTAGGTGTGGTAGTGGCCGATGCTCCGCAGGTCTACGCTCGCGATCATGGCGCCGGCCTCGCGACGGACCTCGCGCACGCCGCGTACGTCGGAGAAGATCGCGGACCACCGCTCCAGATCCTGGAGCGCGTCGAGCACCTCGACAGGCGGGGCGTGTACCTCGACCGTCCCGACCACGACCCGCTCGCTTCGCACGTCGATCATGGGTGGGGAGGTGGCATATGCCAGGTTTGGAGCTACGAGCGCGAGGACTGTGGCGACCGCCACCGCCATCTCTCCAGTGGCCTTCAGCCCAGACGCGACGAGGGTCGGGCGGGTCATGGCTTGATGCCGCAATAGAAAGCTGAAGGTTCCGAAGAAGCGCGTGAGCCAGCGGTAGCGCAGCGCGGGGATGCAGGACGGTCCGGCTTGACGCATGGCGTGACCCTCTGGTGTCTCAGGCAGCTGTACTCCAGCAATCTAGCAAGTTGCGTGCCAGGCCGCTCTGGTCGGATGGAGGCCAGGAATCGTGGCGCTGGCTGTGACGCTGCGGATCACTGTGTGATCCTCCTCGCGAACGGTCAGGGCGGTCTCGTAGATGCAGATCTCCGACATGTTCATCCCTTCTGGACGTGTGACGTTCATCACAAAAGGCAGGCCGGCTCGATCCGCACGACGTGTCCGGGATCCGCGCAGCAGGGCTAGCCGCCCTTGCAGCGGCAGTCGCCGCAGCGGAAGACGAAGGAGAGCTGCCCATGGTTGAACGGGCCGAGCACGACCTCGAAGCGGTGCTGGCCGGCCATGACGCCACCGACCGGCACGAGCGGGGCCTACAGCTCGGCTGGGATGCGGACCACGCCTGCGGAGGCGGGTTCGCGCTCGCCATCTCCGCGCGGAGGCGGCCGAGCAGCTCCCAGGCCCGGTTCTTCTCGGGCTCGCCCACCCAGGTCCCGAGATCCGTGCCGGGCGCGGAGCTGGGCCCATCGACCCAGGAGCCGGTTGTGAAGCTCGGGCAGGCTCCCGGCGCGCTCCAGCCACCGCGACGGTGTCGTGGTACGAATCTCCAGACCCCCTCCGTGCCCGACCTCGTCGGGGAGCCGATTGTCCGCTGGCTGGAGCGGCATCTCTCCTTTGTCGTCTGTGCACCCTCACACACACAGGTGAGCGATATTGACCAGCAGACAAATTTCTGCTTTAAAAGCTAGTAATGATGATTTGTGATCCGTTTGACCACAGTGTGGCGCAACGCATCACAACGGCAGACGCAACATGTTCTGGTCGAGACAGTCGGCGTTGCAGGACGATCCGGTGCGTGTCTGCGCGCTCGCGAGCAGTAGAGCGCGTCCCGCAGGAACAACCCCAAGTGCTGGCACGGTCTTTGCACTCGTAATGAGCGCAACCAGGGAGAATCCAATGCGCACTCTGATCATCACGCTCTCTCTTCTCAGCGCCTGCACCAGCGGCAACCAGCTCGGCGACGACATGGCTGGCGACATCGACGCCGTCCGCGCGGTCGTCGAGGCACACCACGACGCGGCCGGACAGCTCAGCAGCGCCGACGAATTCGCCGCGCTGGAGGCGACCTACGACGCGGACTACGGCACGGCGATGATGGACATGTCCGACATGATGGACATGATGATGGACTGCATGTCCATGCACGGGGGTGCCGAGAGCTCCATGGACGACATGCACGACCACATGGACGAGATGGGCACGGAGCACGACGACCACGGCACCGCCCAGGAGGGCTGCGCCGACATGGAGACCTGCATGGACGCCGAGGACACCCACTATGACGCGATGATGGAGCACATGGACGCGATGGACGAGGACGGCGGGTCCTGGGACGAGGAGATGTCGTGCGAGGACATGGGGGACGAAGGGATGAGCATGTAGGACCCGGAGGCGAGCACATCAAGCCGAGTCCGCACCTGCCGCTCGTCGACGCGCCCTCGCCAGCGTCGCGAGCAGGCTCAGGGTCGGGTCCTTCAGCTCGGTGTGGCCGAGCGCCGGCCACTCCTCGTCCAGGAAGTCGAGGAGGTAGTCCAGGATGTGCCCGAGGTGCACGACCCGGTAGGGCCCCTCCGCGCCGCCGTGGCCGCTGAAGACGACGAGGCGCACCGCGTGCCCCTCGTGCGTCACGGCCTCCCCGTGCTGCAGCACCGCCCGCGCGACATGCCCGGCGTGCTCAGGCGAACAACATCCGAAGCGCGCCAGGCCCGCGGCGATGACGTCAGGGTCGCGGGCCGCCGGGTTCCAGTGGGCGCGGCCCTCCTTGACCTCGCCGATCAGCATGTCCGGCCGGTCAGGGGAGCAGCCCAGCGCCGGATCCGCCTCGTTGCATGGCCCTCCCGTCGAGGCGTGCCGGCGGCGCACCGGCCGCCCCGCGCTCGGAAACCGGAACGCGAGCACGTCGAGGTCCGTCAGCGTCTTGGAGCTCTGACCGCGCGTCTCGACGAGCGGGTACTCGACGACCGTGAAGTAGCCGTTGACCCGGAGGTAGGTTTGAACGAGGGAGACCGCGCTGTCCATGGTTATCGGGGCCTCCGCGCCAGCTTCAGCAGCTCCAGCACCGTGACGGGGACGAGCCCGAGCGCGATGGAGGTCAGGCACTCGCCGAGGCTCACGGGCATGATCCCGAAGATGCGCTCGACGAACGGGACATGGTGGATGGCGAGCTGCAGCGCGCCGGAGACGACGACGACGATGATCAGCTTCAGGTTGCCCAGCGCGCCCACCTGCCAGAAGGTCTTCGTCTGACTGCGTGCCGCGAAGGCCCGGAAGAGCTCGCAGAACACCAGCGTCGTGAACGCCATGTTCCTCGCGTGGATCAGGTCCTCGTTTCGGAGGTACCAGGCGAAGGCGCCGAGCGTCACGACCGCGTCGAGCGCCCCGGTCAACGCCACCTGCTTCCACTGGCTTCGCCCGAGCATCGGCGCTCCTGGCGGTCGCGGGGCTCGCGTGAGCACGTCGGCCTCGACCGGGTCCACCACCAGCGCCAGCGCCGGCAGCCCGTCCGTCACCAGGTTGATCCACAGGAGCTGGATGGGCAGCAGCGGCAGCGGCATCCCGAGCAGCACCGCGCCGAGCATCACCATGAGCTCGCCGGCGTTGCCGGACAGCAGGTAGACCACGGTCTTCTGGATGTTGTCGAAGATCCCGCGCCCCTCGCGCACAGCGGCCACGATGCTCGCGAAGTTGTCGTCGGCGAGCACCATGTCGGCCGTCTCGCGCGTGACCTCGGTGCCTCCCTTGCCCATGGCGATGCCGATGTGCGCCTCGCGCAGGGCGGGCGCGTCGTTGACGCCGTCGCCGGTCATGGCGACCACGGCACCGCGCTCCTTCCAGCCGCGCACGATGCGGAGCTTGTCTTCGGGGGTCACGCGCGCAAACACGCGGCCCTCGGGCGACTCATCCGCCAGCACGATCCCCATCTCGCGGGCGATGGCGGTCGCCGTGACGGGGTGATCTCCCGTGATCATAACGGTCGTTATGCCCGCGGCGCGCGCTTGCGCCACCGCCTCGATGGCCTCGGTGCGCGGCGGATCGGCCATTCCGACCAGCCCGAGCAGGCGCAGCCCCGCCTCGTCCTCTCCGGTACCGGTGGCGATGGCGAGCACGCGGAGGCCGCGCGCGGCCATGGTCGCGTTGGCCTCCACGGCCCCCTCGGTGCCGCTCGTGCACAGCGGCAGCATCAGGTCTGTGGCCCCCTTCACGTAGAGCACGCCGTCCGCCCGGCGGATCGACATGCGCTTGCGCTCCGAGTCGAAGGGATGAACGCTGACTCTCGGGTTGGCGCGCTCAATCTCGGCCCGCTCCAGCCCCAGCGGCAGCGCCGCCTGGAGCAGCGCGAGCTCGGTCGGGTCGCCGGTGCCCGTGCCGAGATCCGCGTCGCAGCAGGCCGCCGCCGCCGCCAGCGTCGCCCCGGCGTCCGGTCCCCAGGTCTCGCGCACCGCCATGCGCCCCGTGGTCAGGGTCCCGGTCTTGTCGGTGCAGATCACCGTGGCCGATCCCAGCGTCTCGACCGCGGGGAGCCTGCGCACGAGCACGTTGCGCTGGGCCATGCGCTGCACGCCCACGGCGAGCGCGATCGTCACGATCGCCGGCAGCCCCTCCGGCACGGCCGCCACGGCGAGCGAGACCGACGCGAGGAGCACCTCGAGCCAGGGATCTCCCTGGATCAGTCCAATCACCGCCACCAGGGCCACGATCCCCAGGCAGATCCAGATGAGTGACGACGAGACCTTGCCGAGCTGGACCTGGAGCGGCGTCGCCGTGTCCTCAGCCGTCTCCAGCAGGTGGGCGATGCGCCCGAGCTCCGTGTGCATCCCCGTCGCGCTCACCTGGGCCAGGCCCGTGCCGCCGACGACCGCGGTGCCCGCATGTACATGGTCGCGGCGCTCGGCCAGCGGCGTGTTCGCCCCGAGCGGCTTCGGATCCTTCTCGACCGGCGCGCTCTCGCCCGTGAGCGCCGCTTCGTTGACCGTGAGCGCGTGCGCTTCCAGCAGCGCCGCGTCGGCCGCGACCAGATCGCCGGCCTCCAGCAGGAGCAGGTCGCCAGGCACGACCTCGGCCGCAGGGACGATCTGCTGGCCGCCGTCGCGCAGAACACGCGCCCGCGGCGCGGTCATGGCCCGCAGCGCCAGCACCGCCCGCTCCGCGCGAAACTCCTGGAAGAACCCCACAAGCCCGTTGATGAGGACGATGCTCAGGATGGCGATCGCGTCCACCCGCTCGCCGAGCGCCAGGGACAGCACGCTCGCCCCGACCAGCAGCGCGATGACCGGGCTGGCGAACTGCCGCGCCAGGACGCGCCAGGCCGGCGTGCTCGCGGCGCGGCGGATCTCGTTGGGGCCGTGCTCTGCGAGGAGGCGGGCAGCCTCGGCCGCGGTGAGCCCGACGCTACCCGTAGTGTCTGGACCGCTCATTCGTCACCTTCCCCGGGGAGTCGATGGGTCTGGCAGCAGGGGGGCAGCTCGGCACGCACGAGCGCGAGCGCGCGCGTGGCCTTCTGCATGAAGTCCTCCTCGCTCTCGACGATCAGGCGCCTCGGATGCCCCTCCCAGGCGGCCAGGATGCGCGCGTCGAGCGCAGCCGCTTGCGCCGCGGACTCGATGCGGAGCGCGTTGGCGTGGTTGTAGCCCTGGTGGTCCTGTGGCGTCCTGAGGTGGATCACGGCCGCGTACCGACCGAGCTCCGCCTCGATGCTCGTTCCCAGCTCCCGCCAGTACGACTCGGCGCTTCCGGGCCAGTACGCGGCCCCGTCCACGGTGCCGCGGTCGCACAACCCGACGGCGATCTTCCCCTCGCCGAGCACCAGGGTCTCGATCTGCCGCTGGACATGGAAGATGGCTCGCTGCGCGGCGCGGAGGCCCACGTCGCTGTCGTGCCGCGGAAAGCCGCCGCCAAAGACGAGGCTGGCGGCCTCCGGCAGGACCCCGGCGTGCGCGCAGAAGCAGCGGAGCGCCATCTCCAGCACGGCGGTCTTGCCCGCCCCCGGGCCCCCCGTCACGGCGACGAGGCGCGTCTCGAAGGGAGCGTGGGTGCAGCCGCAAGACCTGGAGCCGACCTGAAGCCCCGTCATGAGCGCTCCAGATCGACCAGGGCTCCAGCCGCGGCCACGGTAGCCTCCCACCCGAGCTCGTCGTGAATGCGCGCCACCAGAGCAGCGGCAGCCGCTGGCTCGCCGTGGTTCACCAGGACCCTTCGGGGCGCCGAGGGGGCGGTTCGCAGCCAGTCGATCAGTCCCCGCGCGTCGGCGTGGCCCGAGAGCCCCCCGAGCATGATGACCTCGGCGCGGATCGGGACCATTCGACCGTGCATCTTGAGCTCGCGCGCCCCTTCGGCCAGGTCCCGGCCGCGCGTCCCCGCAGCCTGGAAGCCCGTGAGCAGGATGGCGTTGTCGGGATCGTCGCCGCGCCGCTCCAGGTGGTGGAGGATGCGCCCCCCCGTCACCATGCCGCTGCCGGCCAGCACGATGAAGGGCCCCTTCTTGTGGTTCAACCGACGGGACTCGATGGCGGTGCGCGTGTGCTCGGCCGTCGCACAGAGCGCGCGGCACTCCTCGTCGGTGATCTTGTGGTCCCCGTCGTTGGTGTGGTAGATGCGCCCGGCGTCGATCGCCATGGGGCTGTCGAGGTAGACCGGCACGTCCGGGATCCGACCCTCGCCCTTGAGCTTCGCGAGCAGGTGGAGCACCGTCTGGGCGCGACCGACCGCGAAGCACGGCACCATCACGACCCCGCCTCTCTGGATCACCGGCCCGATGGCCTGCTCCAGCGCGTCCAGTGGATCGGTCCGGTCATGGAGGCGGTCACCGTAGGTGGACTCCACGACGATCCAGTCCGCGGCGCCGAGCGGATCCGGTGGCTTCAGCAGCATGTCGTCCGCCCGGCCCACGTCCCCGCTGAAGACCAGCGTCCTACCCTCGTGACTCAGGTCGATCCGCGCGGCGCCGATGATGTGGCCCGCTCTGCGGAAGCGCGCGCTGACCCCGGACGCTGGATGGAAGTCCTCGCCATAGGGCACGGTCCGCAGCAGCGCGAGCGCCGCCTCCGCGTCCCGCCGTTCGAAGAGGGGGAGCGCGGGATGGTGCTTGGAGTACCCCTTCTCGTTGGCGTAGGCCGCGTCCTCCTCCTGGATGTGCGCCGCGTCGGCGAGCAGGACGTGAAGCAGGTTGGCCGTGCCCGGCGTGCACCAGACCGGCCCGCGGTAGCCGTGCCGCGCCAGCACGGGCAGCCAGCCCGAGTGGTCCAGGTGCGCGTGCGTCAGCAGGATCCCGTGGAGGGAGTCCAGCTCGAACGGGGGTCGCTCCCAGTTCTGGAGCCGAAGCTCCTTGAGGCCCTGAAACTGCCCGCAGTCTACGAGGAGCCGGGCGTCGCCTGTATCCACGAGCGTCTTCGAGCCGGTGACGGTGCCGGCGGCACCGAGGAACTGTAGCTTCATCCATACCTCCAGGTTGTCTCAGGCCTCCGCCCGCGAGCGTCCGAGCGAGGCTTCCAGCGTCCCGCGCCGAAGCTGCCATCGCCGCCAGATCGTCCACAGCGCCGGCAGCACCAGCGAGGTCATGAACGCCAGCGTCAGCAGCCCGCCGAACATCGGCCCCGCCATTCGGCGCGACAGATCCGAGCCCACCCCGGTCGAGAACAGCACGGGCAGCAGCCCGAACAGGTTCATGGCGATGGCCAGGACCATTCCTCGCATCCGGCCGGCGGCGCTGTCGGCCGCCACCTCGGCGAGGCGCTGCGGCGTCAGGGTCTCGCCCGCAGCGAGCGCCTCCTTGACGCCGAGGTCCAGGTATACCGCCAGCACCGTGCCGGTTTCCGCCCCGATGCCGATGAGCGCGATGAGCGCCACCCAGACGGCGATGGACAGGTTGTAGTCGACCGCCGCCAGGAACCAGACGCTGCCCAGCACCGCGAAGGGCAGGGTCACGAGCACGATGGCCGTCTCCGCGACGCTGCGGAAGGCCAGCCAGGTCAGCAGGAACACCAGCGCCACGGTGATGGGCACCATCCAGCCCATGCGCTGGCTGGCGCGCTCCAGGAACTCGTACTGGCCCGTCCAGCGCAGCCGCAGCTCCGCCGGCAGGTTCAGCGCCTCGACCGCCGCCTTCGCCTCGTCCACATAGCCGCCGAGGTCGCGCTCGCCGGGGTCTACATAAATGTAGGCCGCCAGCAGCCCGCCTTCGTCCACGAGCATGGCGGGCCCGGGTTTGCGGGTGACGTCCGCCACCGCGCCGAGCGGAACGAGGCCCAGCGCGGTGCGCACGGGCAGGCGGCGGATCCCGTCCTCGTCGGCCCGGAAGTCGCGGCCGAAGCGCCCGATCAGGGTGTAGCGCGCCCGCCCGTCGAAGACCCGGCCCAGCGGCATGCCGCCGAGCCCGAGGTCCACCACGTCGAGCACATCGTCGACCACCGCCCCGTAGCGCAGCAGGTCGTCCCGCCGGGGCGCCACGTCCACCAGCACCGCCGCGCGTTGCCGCTCGGCGTAGACCGACCGCGTGCCTGCCACGTCCCGCAGCCTCATCTCGATCTGCTGGGCCGCCTCGTCGATGGCGGCCAGATCGGCGCCCAGCACCTTGACGCCGACGGGTGTGCGGATCCCTGTGGTGAGCATGTCCACCCGCGCCTTGATGGGCATGGTGAAGGCGTTCTGGAGACCGGGGAAGTCGACGGCCTGCTCCAGCTCGCGCACGAGGGACTCGGGCGTGACCCCCTCGCGCCACTGATCGCGGGGTTTCAAGGTGATGATCGTCTCGAACATCGAGAGCGGCGCCGGGTCCGTGGCCGTCTCGCCGCGGCCGGCCTTTCCGAAGACGCGCTCGACCTCGGGAAACGCCTTCAGCGCCCTGTCCTGGGCCTGGAGCACCTGCCGCGCCTGCTCGGGAGAGACGCCCGAGAGCGTGATCGGCATGAACAGCAGGCTCTCTTCGTAGAGCGGCGGCATGAATTCGCGGCCCAGCCCCTGGTAGATCGGCACCGTGCCCAGCGTCGCGAGCAGCGCCACGCCGATGAGCAGCCAGGGCCGCCGTGTCGCGAAGCCGACGACGGGCCGGTACAGGCGCTTCAACAGCCGGTTCAGCGGGTTTCGCTGCTCGGCGGGCATGTGTCCGCGCAGCAGCGTGACGGCGAGCGCGGGCGCCAGCGTGATGGTGAACAGGGCCGCCGAGATCATGGCGAAGGTCTTGGTCAGCGCGAGCGGGCCGAAGAGCCGACCTTCCTGAGCTTCCAACGTAAAGATCGGCAGGAAGGACACCGCGATGAGCAGCAGCGAGCTCACCAGCGGCGCCCCGAGCTCGCGCGCGCCCTCCAGCACCACCTCGGTGCGGTCACGATCCGGCTCCCGCTCGATGCGCCGCGCCGCGTTCTCCACCAGCAGCACGACCGCGTCGACCATGTCGCCGACCGCGATGATGATGCCGGCCAGCGACATGATGTTGATGGTGAGCCCGAGCCCCCACATCGGCAGGAAGCTGAGCGCGATGGCCGCGGGCAGCACGACGATGGGGATGAGCGTCGAGCGCACGTGCAGCAGGAAGATCCCGAGCAGCAGCGCCACGACGACCATCTCTTCGAGCAGCGACTCGGAGAGCGTCTCCACCGAGTGCTCGATCAGCGATGACCTGTCATAGACTGGCACCACATCCACGCCCGCGGGCAGCGGCGTGGCGGCCAGCTTCGCCTTCACCGCCTCGATCACCTCCAGGGCGTTCTCGCCCTGTCGCGCGACAACGAGCCCGGACACCGCCTCGCCCAGCCCGTCGAGATCGGCGATGCCGCGCCGGATGTCGGGCCCGATCTCGACGCTGGCCACGGCCG
>CAZKWG010000166.1:11022-12033 GCA_964556105.1 uncultured Enterobacterales bacterium
GGGGACTTGCAGCGCTCGCCGTCGTGCGGCGCTGGGCGCCTGTCGCGCGTGCCCTCGGGCGTCGTCCCCACCACGACACGCTCGAAGTCCTCGGTGGAGCGGGCATAGCCGCTGCCCTGCACGTAGAGCTCGCGCCCGGCGCTCTCCAGGGTGCGCCCGCCTGTGTCGCGGTTGCTGCGCGCCACGGCGCCCAACACGTCCTGCGCGGCCAGCCCCGCCGAGCGCAGCCGCTCGGGATCGAGGATGATCTGGTACTGCTTCTCGTAGCCGCCCACGGTCGCGACCTCGGCGACACCTGGGACCGCCTCCAGCTCGAAGCGCAGCGACCAGTCCTGGAGCGCGCGCAGGTCGGCCACGGATCGCTGCCCCGAGCGGTCCACCAGCGCGTACTGGTAGACCCACCCCACGGCCGAAGCGTCAGGTCCCAGCGAGATCTCCGCGTCGGGCGGCAGGCGCGGCCGGAGCTGCTGGAGGCGCTCGTTGACCCGCGTTCGCGCTTCCCCGGCGTCCGCGCCGTCGTCCAGCAGGACGTAGGTGAACGCCATGCCGAACATCGTGAAGCCGCGCACGGCCTTGACATCCGGCAACGACTGGAGGCCCACGACCAGCGGGTAGGTGACCTGCTCCTCGACGAGGGCCGGGGAGCGGCCCATCCACTCGGAGAAGAGGATCACCTGCGGATCGGACAGATCGGGGATGGCGTCGAGCGGCGAGCGCAGCGCGGCGATCAGGCCGGCGGCGGCGAGGAACGCGGACAGCAGGAATACAACGATTCTGTTGTGACCGCTGAACGTGATGATGCGCGCGATCACGGCTAACCCCCGTGCCCGGCGTGCCCCATGGCGCCGATCTGCGTCTCGCTGTCGAGCAGGAAGGTGCCCGCGACGACGACCGGTTCCCCCGCCTCCACGCCGGAGAGGAGCTGGACCCGGTCGCCCGCGCGCGCGCCGATCTCAACCTTCCTCGGGGCGAAGTGGCCGGGGCGCTCCTCCACGAAGACCACCCGCCGTT
>CAZKWG010000167.1:0-11979 GCA_964556105.1 uncultured Enterobacterales bacterium
CACATGTACGCCGTGCTGCGCAGCCGGCTGCCCGCTCACTGGGCGGAGGCGTCCCCCTTGGGGGGTGAGGTGCCCAGATCGACCTCCGCGGTCGCAGGCTGACATGTCCACGGCGCCTCATCGGTAACCAGGCACACCGTCCGGAAGCCGACCGTGGCATCGCGGAGGCTGGGGTGGTTGTCGTAGCGGAACGCTGATCGCGCATAGACGGCGGGGGCGGTCCAGTCTCCACCCCTCGTCAACCTGCTGCATTCTCTGGCGGGATTGGCGACACAGGGGGCTTTCGGGGGACCGCGGGGGTCCGCGACCTCCGCAGATGGGGCGGTCTGGTGCCACTCGCTCGTCCATTCGGACTGATTGCCATGAATGGCCTCGAGTCCGAGTGGGTGTCGGTCTGCAGGGTCAATCACAAGCGCGGCCAGCGCTCGAAAGGGTTCGCCTTGAGGGCGCGTCGACCGGAGCGACAGCTCCGGGAGGTTCCCCGCCCAGACGCCGACGCGCGAGAGGTCCGCGGCCTCGTTCCCACTGTAGAAGGCCGTCTTACGAAAGTCGCCAGAAGAGCCTCCACGGGCCGCGACCTCCCACTGAGCCTCCGTCGGCAAGGCCAGCCCTCGCCACGCAGCGTAAGCGCTCGCCTCGTACCAGTTGATCTCAGCGAGCGGCATGTCGTCGGAGTAGCCTCGGCCTACGAGGAAGTCGGGGTCGAAGGAACGGTAGTCGCCGACGGTCTCCTCCTTCAGCCGGATGCGATAGGGGCTGAGGTTCACCACGCGCAGCGGCTCATCATCCTGGCAGTGATCGCCGGCCGATTCAAAGCAGCCAATCTCGAATGTGCCGCGGATGACGTCGGACCAGCCGCTCGAGTCGCTCGAGGGTGGTGGCAGAGAGCGTGCGGTGCGCATCGCACGCACGATGCGCGCGCGAAGGCGGCGAGCGAGCCCGGGGTCTCCGGGCTCGAGGGTCTCTGTCGAGGCCAGCAGCGCTCCGTAGAAGCTCTCGGGTTCAGGGCAATGCTCAACCTGGTCTGCCAGCCCCTCGATGAGCGCCTCCAGGATTCGTAGACGCTCCTCTTCAGACAGCCCTGACGCTCCGACACCAAAGATCTCATCCCTACGCGAAGGATCGAAGCTGGACTCGTCGGCGGTGCTTTGCCCCAGAACTTCGGCGAGCCGCTCACCGCTGTACCCGTGAACGGCCTGCAGCCTGTAGAGGGCCCTGAGGGGGGCGCCGCTCGCGGGTTTGCGTCGATGGACCTCGCGCTCGAGCTGATGGAGCGAGGTTTCCCGTAGGAGGCGCAGCCCCAGGCCAGACAGCAGGAAGGCGATGGCCATGGCCACGCTGAGCTGACGAAGCTGAACGCGGCGACGGGTGCCCTGCGCGGCGGCCCACCAGGCTCGGGTGGACTCATCCCAAGGGAACGCGGAGGCGTGGCGACGGAGCGCTCGGTTGCGCGTCCCATCCAACACCAGCGCGAGGGCATCGCCTCCCTGCCAGGCTGCGGATCGCTGCGCGACGAAGCGCCACAGCTCGACCGTGCTCGGATCCACACCGAAGACGAGCGCCTCACTCGGGCTGTGGAGAAGGCGAACGATCTCGGCGGCGACGCGGTCATGGGGGAGGACATAGTAGCGTTCTCCTTCGATCACGTCGGTTCGGATCAGGCGAGTCTGGGGGCCTTGGAGCGCCTCCACCAGCGCTTTGCCCAGGCGCCCCAGCCCAGCCTCGAAGCTGGCGACGTGGACCGCGCGCCGCGCGCCCGATGTGTCCACCAGGCGGGCCAGGATGAGCAGCGCCTCGGTGCGTGCCGCTCGGATATTGTGCCGGTTGACACGGAGCGCGACCTCCTCCAGCTTGCGCTGCAGGTGGCTGCCCAGCGCCATGCTGATGGCCGAGTCTGCCTCAGCGTCCTCCATGGGGAAGGAGATCTCTGAGATCCCGTCGGCGTCCCGATTGGTTCGAGCCTGCTCGACGAGGCGGGCGAGCAGCACCTGCAGCTCGGGAACCAGCGGGTCGAGGCGTCCATGCAGCCGGGCGCGCGCGAACGCGGCCGAGAGGCGCTCTACCGTCTCGTCCGTCATCCTGAAATGAAAGTGTGGGCGACCGTCCAGGCCTCGGATCTGGAGAGGGCGAAGGATGGCATCTCGAAACGCAGCTCTCGCGGACGATTCGGGGGCTCGGGACCCGCCGGGATCGCCGAGCACGGGGATGGCCCACGAGACCCCGAAGTCCACCAGTCGGCTGGGGAGCCGGTCCCTCAGATGCAGAGGGAGATGCTCCGCATGACGCAACACGTCGCCAAGCCAGTCCACGACGCGTCCATGAAACTCATGTCGATAGATCAGGACCCAGCGCGCCGCTCGTCCGAGAGGCGCTACCTCCGTCGCGGCGATGAGGGGGCCGAGCCAGCTCAACGCTCGACTCTCCAAGGCGTCTTCGAACTGGTCAACCAGAATCACGGGAGGATGTCCCGCGAGATCGCGCACCTGACTGAGCAGGTTCGCGAAGCCCTCGGGATCGTCGTCTTCAACCTCCTGCGCGTCCTCGACGAGCTGTTCGGAGATACGTCTTGTAAAGCCGGCGATCGCTGGCAGGCGGTCGAAGGCCACGGGCTCTCGACGACCTCCTCCATGGCCCTGGAGGGCTGGCAGGAGCCCGGCTCGTATCAGCGAGCTCTTGCCTGCGCCCGACGCGGCAAAGAGAGCGTAGAGGAGGCGGTTCTCGTCGAGCAGGCTCAGGAGCTTCTCCAGCTCGGCCTGGCGGCCCCCAAAGTGGTCCGGGTGCTCGTAGGGGTCGAGCTCCGGGAAGGGCTTGTTCGGAAAGGGCGGGAGCGCAGGTGGAACGCGCAGCGTGAGCTGGGCCGGATTCGGCGAGTGCTCCACCACGATATGCCAACATTGTGCGGTTCGGGTGATCGCCTTTCGACGGAACGGCCTGTCACGGGCCAGCGACTGAAAGAGCCCCTGGTCTATCAGGCCGCGCTGCTCCAGCGCGGCGACCGCAGCGTGTGCGACGGTGTCGAGTCCTGCACCTGAAGGGAGCACCTTCGGCAGTTCCTCGAGCCCATGATGATCTCGAAAGAAGCTCAGGAGCGAGCGTTCGTCGCCGTAGAGCTCGATAAACAGGTGGGCGAGCGCGCCTTGTGGCGAGAGCTGCTTCGGATGCTCGAAACTCTGGGACATCTCGGCAGTGTAGTGGTAGCCGTTCGCCCCGTCAATCGGCCCGACATCGACGCAGAGTCTCTGTCAACGGTGAAGCGATCACCATTGTTGTGGTCAGGTTCCTCCACCCCCCCAGAACACCCACGCCGCCCCGATGTCATACGCCACATCCGTGTTCACGTAGCCGCTCGCCACGAACAGATCGGCCTTGCCGTCCGCGTCCAGATCGCCGAACGCGGCCGCGCTGCCCAGGTAGTCCTTGACCGCCGCGCCGTGCAGGACGGCGTCGGCCTCGTCCAGCGCGGCGGGCAGGGCCTCTGCCCCCGCAAAGAGCCAGTGCCGACCGGCCTTGGTGTGCAGGCCCGTGTACGCGGCGACGGCGCCCAGCAGCAGCTCCTCCCGGCCGTCACCGTTCATGTCGCCGCCTGAGCTCACGCCCGAGCCGAGCTGCCAGTCGTCCCAGGGGCCGTCGAGGATCGCCGCCGCCTCGGCGCCCGCGAAGAAGGTCTCCGAGCCCTCGTAGATCCAGACGGCGCCGCCGCTCGCGTAGGCGCGGTCTGAGAGGGGCGCACCGACGATGACCTCGTCCCGGCCGTCGCCGTTCAGGTCGGCGGCGGCGAGCTGCCAGCCGAAGACGTCGTAGGTGGCCTCGCCTTGAAGGGTGGGCGCGTCGTCGAGGGCGCCGGCCCAGCTCGCGCCATCCGCGCCGCCCGAGAGCAGGTAGACGCAGCCGTCATAGGAGCAGCCATAGGGCGCGGCGACCAGGGTGTCGGCGTAGCCGTCGCCGTTCAGGTCGCCCATCGCGAGGGCCTTCCCGGCGCCGCCATAGCTGTCCGGCCCGTCCAGCGCGGCGTCGGCGTCGGCCAGCGTGGCGGGCAACGCCTCGGACCCCAGCACGAGGTAGGCGCGCCCCTCGCGGAAGTCCTCGTCCTCGCCGTCATACTGGCTCAGCTCGCCGCCCAGGACCAGGTCGTCCAGCCCGTCGCCGTCGATGTCCTCGCCGCCGGCCAGCGCGCGGCCCACCCGGGCGTACTCGCTCTCCCCCTGCCAGAGGGCGGCGGCGGCGGTGTCCACGGCGCCGTCTGTCCAGCCCTCGTCCGCGCCCAGCATCAGCCAGGCGGCCCCGGCGTTCTCCGCCGCGACGTCGTCGCCCTGGGCGCCGAGCAGCGCGTCGTCGCGGCCGTCGCCGTTCACGTCGCCCACAAAGCTGACGTTCGTGCCCAGGCTCTCGGCGTAGCCCACCCCGTGGACCGCGGATATCACGCCGTCTCCCGGCGCCGCCAGCGCGCCGCCGGAGATCAGCACCACCCGCCCTACGTCCGCGCCCAGCCCGTCCGCCGACGGCGCGTCCCAGACCGGCGACCCCACCATCACGTCGTCGTGCCCGTCGCCGTCCACGTCGCCGCCCGAGGCCACCGCCCAGCCGAAGTACTCGTAGGTCTGCTCGCCGCCCCAGGTGCAGGGGGCGGCGCTGACGCAGACATCGCCTGTGAGTGGACTCCCGCGCTGCTCGGCGCAGGCCACCGCCGGCTCCGCCGTCTCGCCGGTGTCGCCCGTCTCGACGGGAGAGGTGGCGGTGTCGCCCGTCTCCGCGGGCGTCTTCCCGACGCCGATCTTGTCGCCCGCGCAGGCCAGGAGCAGGAGGGCGATCATGGGGCGGGCTCCGCCGTGAGGGTGGCGATCTCGGAGAGCAGGCGCGCCCGGTCGTCGTCCGCGAGATCCATCTCATAGTGGATGTAGCGGGGGATGCCTGCGCGATCGATGAGGTAGACGTACCACTTGCTGGCGCCGTAGGCGGTGAACATGCCGGCGGCGCTCGTGTCCTGCAGCACGGGCAGGGTCACGCCCGCGGCCAGCTCAGGGACGCCGGCCTCGTAGCCGGTCTCGTTCAAGATGAGCAGCGAGACGTCCGTGAGCGCGCTGGCGTTCTCGGTCGAGATCTCCTGGAGAGACGCAGCCTGCGTCTGGCAGTGCGCTCACGTCGAGACCGCCCAGTAGATCACCATCACCCGCCCGAGGAAGTCATCGCGCTTCAGGGTCTGGCCGTAGGTGGCCGAGCCCGTGTTCACGTCCACCAGGGCGAAGTCGGGGACGACGGCGGGCTGGATGGCGCACTCGTCGTCCTCGGCCCGGCCTGGGTTCGGGGCGAGGAAGGCCAGGAGCGAGAGCAGGGCGAGGGTGGCGTTGCGCATGCGAGGATCGTAGCACAGCGTGGGCACGGCCCGCGCCCTCAGCGAAGGGGAGCCCCCCGCCCGAAGAGCTCCTGCTGACGCACCACCGGGGCCCGCTCGTGGACGAGCAGCCACCGTTTGCGCTCGATCCCGCCTGCATAGCCGGTCAGATCGCCCTTCGCCCCGACCACGCGGTGGCAGGGGATGACCACGCCGACCGGGTTGGCGCCGCAGGCCGCGCCCACCGCCCGCGCCGCCGCCGGCCCCAGGCTGAGGCGACCGGCCAGCTCGCCGTAGCTGAGCGTGCTCCCCGCCGGGATGCGGCGGAGCTGCTCCCAGACCCGCTGCTGGAAGATGGGACCCTCCGGCGCGACGGATAGCGCGTCCAGGGCGCTCAGCTCGCCCGCGAAGTAGGCCGCCAGCGCCGGGCCCAGCCCGTGCGGGTCGTCCTCGCTCTCCGGCTCCTCGCGCTCCGGCTCTTCAGGCAGGGTGGCGCTGAACGCCAGCCGCTTCAGCCCGGCGCTCGACCACCAGGCCGTGAGCGGACCGATCGGCGAGGGGAAGTTGCGGCGAGCCCAGGGCATGGCCAGGGACTAACCTGTTTTATTGCGGGTGTCGCGCCGGGGGTGGTGGATCGTGGTGCGGTGGGGGAGGCTGTGCTAGGAAGGAGCAGGAGGACCAGCCGGGATGCTCAGCGCGCTGACGATCGAGGGGTATCGCTGTTTCCAGCGCTTCGAGATCCCGGAGCTGAGGCGGGTGAACCTGTTCGTGGGGCGGAACAACGCGGGGAAGTCGTCGGCGCTGGAGGCGGCGGGGTTGTTGATCGACGGTGGCGACCCGGACCTGCTCACGCTGGTGGCTCGGGACCGGCGAGAGTTCTCTTCGGCAGAGGTTGAGGGGGTTCAGTATCTTCGGGCGCCCATGGGGCAGCTTTTCCATGGGCGAACGCTGGCCCCCGACGTCACCTTCAGCCTCGCTGGGGCTGTGGACCAGGAGCCGGTCTCCGTGGTCTATCGACTCAGCGATCCTCCGACGGACCAGAAGCGTCGTTCGGGGCGCAATGCCGTGGGCCCTCCTCCGCTCACTCTGCACATTGAGTTGAGCGCCGGAGCGCGGTCGACGGGGACTGCGCCATTGCGAAGGGGAGAGCTGCGCGGCGAGGAGCTTGAGGGGGAGATCGTCCAGACCTGGAACGCAAGACTGTCCTATCAGTCTACGTACCACATCGGCGTCACCCGCGAGACACCGGAAGAGGTGCTTCACGGGTGGGAGAGCATCGTCGGCAACGCCGAAGAGGCGCTGGTGATCTCTGCGCTGCAGCTGCTCGAGCCCACGCTGGAGCGCGTCGTGGTCACGAATGCCGACGCCTCGCCCGAATTCTTTGCCGTCCTCCGCGGCGCTCCTGCGCGCGTCCCATTCAGCTCGCTCGGCGAGGGTGCCTGGCGTCTCCTCGGGCTCGCCGTTGACCTCGCCAGCATCAAGTCCGGCGACACCCTCCTCATCGACGAGCTGGACACGGGGCTCCACCACACCACGCTCGTCAAGGTCTGGAAGCTGGTCCTCACGGTCGCGCGGGAGCGTGTGCTCCAGGTCTTCGCCACCTCCCACAGCCAGGACTGTCTGCGTGCCCTCGCCGAGCTGCACGCCGTCGAGCCCGCGCTCACCGAAGACTTCATGCTCCACTACATCGACAAGGACGAGCCGCGCGCCAAGAGCTTCACGGCGGCGGAGGTAGAGACCGCCATCGCCCACGATCTGGAGCTCCGCGGCTGATGGCGAAGAAGAGCGCCAAACATCCGCACCGTCTGATCGTCGAGGGGCGGGACACGCACGCGATCATCCACCTGACGCAGGCGCACGGCGCGGACTTCGCGGACCCGGACAGCTTCGCCCCTTACGTTCAGGAGGGCCTGGGCGCGCGCGGGGAGGGAGGCGAAGATCAGGGCGGCGTCAGCGAGGCGCTGACGGGCTTCGTCGCGGCGCTCAAGGCGCCGGGGATGAAGCGCGTCGGGCTGGTGCTCGACGCGGACGTCTCGCCCGAGAACCGCTGGGCCTCGGTGCGCGATCGGCTTCAGGGGCTCGGGATCGCGCTGCCCGCCGCGGCGCCCGCCGAGGGCTGGATCTCGGAGACGCCGCTCGGGCCGCGCGCGGGCGTCTGGGTGATGCCGGACAACCGCTTCCCCGGACGGCTGGAGGAGCTGGTCGCGCAGCTGATCCCCGATGGCGATCCTTGCATCGCGCACGCGCGGGCCTCGGTCGCCGAGGCGCTGGCGCGCGGCGCGCCGTTCCGGGAGGTGGATCGGCTCAAGGCGGAGCTTCACACCTGGCTCGCCTGGAGGCCCCGCCCCGGGGTCCCCTTCGGGACGGCGATCCTGGCCCGCTATCTGTCGCCGCACACGCCCGCCGCGCTGGCCTTCTGTGGCTGGTTCATGCGCCTCTACCGCGACTGAGCGGCGCGCGACAGCACGTACACACATCAAAATATTTGATGCATGTGAATAGTTTATGCATACGAAATGTCGTTTCCTGTAGCCGTACATCTGTTCCGGGTGAACGATGTCCCATGCGCTCCCCCTGCCCCCTTCGTTCGCCGCGCTGCGCGCTCGTCTTCCTCACGCTCATGGCCTGCACCTCCGGCAAGGTGGGGGGGCGTGACGACACCGCCCCGCACAGCGGGGAGACCGGCCCACAGGAGACGGGGATCCCGGTGGAGAGCCCGCTGACCGGCCTCGTCGGTCTCGGCCAGATGGACGTGATCGTGGTGCACGCGGACACGCTGCGCGCCGACCATCTGGTGCAGTACGGCTACAAGCGGGAGACCTCGCCCTTCGGCGCCGCGGCGCCGCGCGTCGCGGTCAGCGGCTACCACGCCCCCGCACCCTGGACGCTGCCCAGCACCGCCTCGGCCCTGCTCTCCCGCACGCCGGAGCACCACGGCCGGGTGAGCATCGCGGCGACGCCGGAAGGGCTCGAGTGGACCAGCCTGGCCGAGGCGCTCCAGGACGCCGGCTACACCACGGCGATGTACAGCGGCAACCAGATCCTCACCGGCGACGACGTGCTGGCGCAGGGCTTCGACGTCCGCGTCGGCACGCCGGGCCTGGAGGACGCCGAAGAGCAGCGGCTCAGCGCGCTGACCGCACAGGCGCAGGACTGGATCGAGGCGCTGCCGGAGGGGCAGCCCTACTTCGTCTGGCTGCAGCCCATGGACGTCCACGCGCCGCTGCGACCCGAGGAGCCCTGGCGCGGGACCTGGGCGGACTACGAGGCGCTGCCCTTCGACACCGACGACGTCTCCGTGGTGCAGTCCCAGCGCTTCTCCGAGGCCTGGCACGGCGCGACGTCGGAGGAGGAGCGGGCGGCGCTGGGCGACAACCTGGTGGCGGTCTATGACGAGCTGGTGCTGCAGCAGGACGCGGCGCTGGGCGAGCTCTTCGCCTGGCTGGAGGCCGAGGGGCGGGCGGAGCGCACGCTGGTCGTGCTCACCAGCGATCACGGCGAGACGCTGGGCGACGACGGGTCGAGCAGCTGGTCGCACATGGAGAGCCTGCGCCCGGAGCTGGTGCAGATCCCGCTGGCCTTCTACAACCCCCAGTTGGAGCCGGTCTCGGTGGACTGCCTCTCCTCGAACGTCGATCTGGCGCCCACGCTGCTCTACGCCCTCGGGCTGCCGGCGCTGGCGGGCTCCGATGGCCAGCCGCTCCAGGAGCGCTGTCGCGAGGCGGCCATCTCCAGTCTGTACATGAACGGCTCGGAGGCGCACGACCTGTTGCTGGCGTCGATCACCGACGGGCGGTGGCGGCTGGAGTGGAACTGCACGAACGGCGACGCCGCCGCCTATGACCTGGCGGAAGACCCGGCCGCGCTGCGCCCGCTGCCCCCGCGCGAGGTCGTGGACGCGCTGGCCTTGCAGGAGCTGCTGCAGCGCTGGTTCGACGACGCCTCGGTGAGCCTGGGCGATCTGGCCTGTCGCGTCCCGGAGCTCTGATCCTCAGGGCAGCGGGCCGCGTGGGTCCACCATGGGGATGGGCTGCTCGCGCAGGCCGAGGGCCGAGAGGATCTCGTTGGCCGCGAGGCGGCCGCTGACGACGGCGCCCTCCATCAGGTGGGCGGAGACGTCGATCGCGACGTGGTCGCCCGCCAGCATCAGGTTGGGGACCGGCGTTCGCGTCGTTGGGCGCGTGGCGTGATCACCGGGCGCGAAGCGGCTGAAATTGTCCTGGAGCTGGGTCTCGCGGTGCAGGACGGCGCAGCCCTCGAGCTCGGGCAGCATGGCCAGCATCTCGGCGTGCATGGCCTCCAGGATGGCGTCGGTGGGCAGCAGATCGGCCTCGCCGATGGCGTAGGCGTGCAGCTCGATGACGGCGCCGCCGGTGCGCGCCGCCCAGCCGATGAAGGGCTCCTGGAAGCGCGAGTAGAGGGCGAGCGCGTCGGTGTAGCGGTAGCGGGAGACGGTGTAGAAAGGGTCGCGCTCCGGGAGGACGGGGCGGTCCAGCCAGACGCGCGTGACCAGGTAGGGACCGGCGGTGCCCAGCGCGGCGACGCGGGCGGCGAGGTCGGGATCGATGGCCGCCGACCCGGCGATCAGCGCGCGGACGCCGGGCACGTCGCAGGCCAGCACGCACCAGTCGCAGAGGATCTCCTCTTCCGGGCGCTCCGGCGCGCGCAGGGTGACGCGGCCGTCCTGCTCGACGACGATCAGCGAGGCGAGGGGGCGCTCGGGCGGGCCGGCGGCGACCTGGCCCTGCGCGTCATAGCGGCCGCCATGGCAGGGGCAGAGGAAGCCACCTCGCGCAGGATCGGGCTTGACCGGGCAGAAGAGGTGGGTGCAGGTCGCGCTGAGCGCGCGGAGCTGGCCGTCCTGGCGGGTGACCCAGGCGGGCCCGCCGCGGTCATCGCGCGCGGAGGTCCAGGAGCCCTCGAGGACGGCGGCGCTGGCGAGCGCGTCTTCGGTGGGCGCCGCGGCCAGGCGCTCCGCGATCACCACGGAGCGCACCCCGTCCTGGCCCATCTCGAGGCGGCTGACGCGCGCGCCCGTCCGCACGTCCACGCCGAGGCTGCGCATCCGGGCGACGAGGGGATCGACGACGGCCTTGGCAAGGTCGCGGGCGACGACGTCGAAGGCCAGGCCCTCGGGGTTGCCCATGAAGTAGAAGTGGAAGAAATTGATGGCGTAGGCGGCGCTCATGCGCTCGATGGCGTTCAACGAGGTCTCTGCGAAGGGGCGCAGGACGGTGTCGATCATCGCCGCAGGGATGTCGTTGTCTTGGGCGAAGCTCAGGAAGTCCGTGTCGTCCCAGCGCGAGGGCGTGCGCTCGGGGTCATGGCGCATCAGCTCGAGCAGGCCCGTGCTGGGCTTCGCGAAGTCGCCGAAGCCCAGCGTCTCGGACTGGGCGATCACCGACATCAGGTTGATGGGGAAGACCGAGGTGGTGGTGCCGAAGCGCTCGGTGGGGCGATCGCCGAAGAGCAGGGGATAGCTCGTGTTCTGGGTCAGATCGGCGGTGGCGCCGGCCGCGTCGAGGAGCTGGTGCAGGTTGTAGTAGTGTTTGAAGAAGCCGTGGAAGCCGTGCTCGACGTGGACGGTCTCGCCGAGCGCGCTGACCTTCCAGCCGGCGATCTTCCCGCCGAGCTGAGGGGCCTGCTCGAGCAGCGTGACGCGCAGCCCACGCTCGGCCAGGGCGGTGGCGGCGGCGATCCCGGCGAGCCCGCCGCCGACCACGACGACGCGCGCAGGGCTGGCGGCGCGCTCGGGAAGGGCCTCATCGTCCGCGCGGCGTGGGCGGCGCAGCACGCGGCGGGGCTGAATGGCGGCCAGTCCGCCCGCGCCCAGCGCCACGACCAGCAGCGATCCGACCCCCAGCTTCAGCAGTCTTCGGCGTGATGTACCTGGCATCCTCGTCCCTGGCCTCTCTTCACAGCAGCCCCGCCCGCTTGATCTCCAGCCAGGCGTTGACCAGCGCCACCGGCAGCTCGGCGGGCTCGACGTCCAGCGCCCGCACACCGGCGTTGGAGAGCCGCTCCTGGGCCAGGCGTCGCTGCTCCAGATAATGGTGGGCCGAGGCCACGGCGAGCGCGTCCTCGAAATCGCCGACGGGGCGCTCGAGCAGCTCGCCGAGCGCCGTCTCGCGCAGGCTCGCCAGCAGCACGAGGTGGCGGCGCCGCAGCAGGGCCAGCGCCGGAGCCAGCTCGCCCTGGTCCTCGTCCTTCAGGTTCGTCAGCACGACGACCAGGGCGCGGCGACGCTGGCGGGTGGCGAGGCGCTCGGCGGCCTCGCGGAAATCGGAGGGGGCCAGCGTGGTCTGGAGATCGTAGATCTGGTCCTGGAGCACGCGCAGGTAGCCGCGCCCACGCCGCGGCGGGACCCAGCGCTCGGGCCCGGAGAAGGTCATCAGGCCCACCGCGTCGCCCTGGCGAAGGGCCACGTAGCTGAGCAGCAGGATCGCGTTGAGCACGTGGTCGAAGTGGGTGATGTCTCCGTCCTCGCTGCGCAATCGGCGGCCGCAGTCCAGGAGGAACACCAGCTGCTGGTTCTGCTCCTCCTGGTACTCGCGGCTGATCAGGGCGCGGCGGCGCGAGACGGCCTTCCAGTCGATCTGACGCAGCGCGTCGCCCTGGCGGTACTCGCGGAGCTGGAAGAACTCCAGGCC
>CAZKWG010000168.1:0-11944 GCA_964556105.1 uncultured Enterobacterales bacterium
CCGCTCGCCGCGAGGGCCGCGGGGATCCCGTCGGCGCCGACGCTCTCCAGCTCGGCGTCGCCGATGAGCGAGATCAGGCGCGCCACGCCGAGGTCGGCCAGGACGGCGGCGTCTTCTTCAGCGGTGCGCCCACGATCGCGGCGGCCCGGGCAGATCGTCATCCCCAGCGCGCCCGGCAAGGCGTGCGCCTCGGCCTCGACCCAGTCCACGCGCAGGCGCTGGTCGGCGCGCAGGGTGGTGGCGGCGCGCTGCGCGTGCCCGCAGGCCGCCAGCAGGGCCCAGCGCCGCTGCCAGAGGTCGGACTCGTCGAAGGAGAGGGTGTGGACGGCGTAGCGCAGCAGGGCCAGATCCATCTGGAGTGGATGTCGGTCCTCGCGCACCAGGCGCGCGGCGTGGCGTCGCAGCGCGCGTAGGATCTCCCAGGTACGCGACATCGCTGGGTCTGTCAGGCCAGGCACCTGCTCCGGGAGCGGCGCGGCGAGGTCCTGGACGGCGGCCAGCGCGGCGGTGAGCAACAAGCCCTGCTGGAGCGCCGCGGCGTCGGCCACCGGGGTCATGATGTAGAGGAGATCGTTCTCCAGCTTGGCGAGGTCGCAGAGGACGTGGTGGTCGGGGCGGGTGTGGGCGAAGTCGATGACCCAGACGTTGTCGCGCGCGTCCAGCAGGATGTTGGCGCCGTTCAGGTCGCCGTGCGCGGTGCTGACGTAGTGGGACTCGCCCGGGGTCTCGGGGAGGCTCGGGAGTAGCCCCTCGTAGAACTGCAGCAGGTTGTAGGCACGGAAGCCGCCCGGCAGCGCCAGCTCCTCGCCCTCGGCGGGATGGCCCAGCAGGCGCTCCACGGCGGGGCGGGCGGTGTGGGCGTAGGCCCGGAAGCCGTAGCAGGTCAGCAGAGGGAGCTGCTCGTAGCGGGCCGCGGCGTAAAACGGCTCCAGCACCTCGCCCATGACGGTGTCCAGGATGTGGACGATCTGGGCCACCGGCGCGCCGCCCTCGACCAGGGACTTCAGCGTGCGCACCCGACCATCGCCCATCGCGGCGTAGGCGTACTTGATGCCCGCGCGCGCCCCGATGTCCACGAAGCCGCGGACCACGGGCGCGTAGTTGCCCAGCACCTCCTGGACCCGCTCGAAGGCGGCGCGCTCGCTGCCTACCAGCCGGGCCGGCCCGAGCTTGAGCACCGAGCTGGCCTGGCGGCGCCCCAGGGCGTCGGCGCTCTGCACGCGGTAGACCTGCGCGCCGGAGAAGCCGCCTGCGAGCGGCGTGAGCGAGACGGTGGCGCTCTCGCGGTAGAGGTGGTCCACCACCTGTCGGTCCTCGGGCTCGAGCGGCGCGTCGCTCTCCAGGGTGAGCGCGGGGCCAAGGCGGGGCGGCAGGTGGACGGCGCCCAGGCTGGCGCCGGGGCTCAGCCAGTCCACGAAGGCGCTCACGCTGTCCAGCACGGTCACGCCCAGCAGGCGGCGGAGCTGGTCGAGGGCGTTGAAGTGCCGCGCGCGGGAGCTGCTGGCGGTGAGCGCGCTCGAGGTCGCGAGCTCGCGCACCCCGAGGCGGGTCGCCAGATCATAAAGCAGATAGCTGACCTTTGCCTCGGTCCACACGCCGATCACGCCGATGCGGAGCGGCTCCCCCCGGGCGATCTCGGCCAGCGTCGTCGCCAGCGTGGTCTCGTGGAGGTCGTTCAGCCCCATCGCGTCGACCACCCGCTCGTTGGGCCCTGGCGTCGCGCCCTCCTCGCCGTCGAAGACGAAGGCCGCGCCGCGGGCGCCGCGCAGGCAGTGGGCGCCGAAGGTCTGGAGGTGCTCGTGCTGATCGGGGCGCGACGGATCGTGCCAGTCGCGGATGTGGACGATGGCGAGCTGGTCGGGGGACTGCGCGCGCGCCCAGCGCATGAGCTGCATCAGCGGGCCCGCCTGCGGATCCGGCCCCAGCAGCCGCAGCGCCTCCTCGTGCCCGACGTGCAGCCGGTTCGGGAGCGGATCGAAGACGCGGACGGGCTCGACGAAGTCCCGCTGCAGGCACTGGGTGATGAGGACGCTCTTGGGCATGGCCCGTACAGTCTACCGCGCCAGACGGGCGACGAGATATGGTTGCAGACTCCCGGAGGCTTCTCCATGGCGCTTCGCTCCCCAGGTTCGTCGCGCGGCGCGATCGCGCTGCTCGGCGCCCTCGCGTCAGGGGGATGCGGGACGGCGAACGCCCCGGAGGCGGGGCGCGCCGAGGACCTGCGCGAGGAGAGCGCCACCGTGACCCCTCCCGCTCAGCCCTCGGCGCCGGTTCCGCGCAAGGCGCCGCCGCTCCCGGTCCCCATGGGCTGGTGCGTGGGCTGGGTGGAGGCGGCACCCAAGGAAGGTGAGGAGAAGCTCGTGCCGGTCCCGGCGCGCAGCTCGACCCAGGCCACCGGGCGGGTGGTGCTCTCCGGCACCAGCGTGCCCCCTTCGCCATGCTCCTATGTCTCGAAGTACGCGGCGAACCTCGAGGAGTCCGAGCTGCCCGACCCGAGCTGGGTGCAGCTCCGCGAGCGCGACAGCGGGCGCGAGCTGGTGCTGGCCGTCGCCCTCGGCGGCGCGAGCCTGCCGAGCAGGCCTGGCGCCAGCCTGATCATCGAGGAGCTGCTGGTGCGCGGCACGCCGCCCTCCGGCTACCTGATGGTGCGGGACGCGAGCGGCGAGCCGCTGCTGTGGATGGCGGCAGACCGGGATCTCGACGCGCTGCGTCGGCCGCCGGAGCTCAGCTTCGCCCGCGGCGAGCACGTCGCCGGCTCCGACTGGGAGTGTGGCGTCTGGTCCGCCTACGCGCTGGTCGTCAACGAGGGAGAGACCAGCACCGTCCTGCCCTACGGTGAGCAGATCACGCTCGGTAAACGCCGGATCTTCCATGGTGGCATGCTGCGCGACCTGATGGTGGATCGCTGCATCGGCGCCACCATGGCCAACGTCTGGGTGGCGATGAGCTGGGAGGCTCCCGAGGAGAGAGGCTCCGCTAAGCGGCGCTGATCCCCTGGCTGGCGTCCGGGCGCGCGCCGCGCGGGCGCACGCTGTCCAGGATCCGCTCGACGGTCCAGGCGAAGCTCTCCTCGGCCTGGGCCGAAGGGAGCCGATCTCCGCGCAGCTCGACGCGCACGAAGCCCTGAACGGTCGAGATGTAGTGGCGGCTGGCGTGGAGCACCTCGTCGCCTCGCAGCCCCATGCCGACCATGGCGGCGCCGAAGCGCTCCATGGTCATGGTCCAGGTCGGGGCGAAGGGCGTCTCCGACCAGTCCAGCGGCGCGGCCATCAGGTAGTGGAGGTGGTGCGCGTGGGCGAGCGCGTAGCGGCGCCAGCGAACCGCCCAGGTGCGCAGGAAGCCCTCGGCATCGCGGCCCGTGATCTCGCCCTCCAGCCCTGCCATCACGCCCTGGCCGGCGCGCTCCAGGATCTCCATCACGATCGCCTGCTGCAGATCGAGCGAGCTCTTGACGTGGTTGTACAGCGAAGGTGTGCGCAGGCCGAGCCGCAGGGCGACATTGCTCAGCGAGACCGCGTCGGGCCCCTGGCTGTCGAGCAGCGCCATGCCTGCCTCGACCACGTCTGCACGCTTCACCGTTCGGCCTTTCGGTCTCGCCATCGGCACCCCTCCTGTAGCGGCTGCGGAGTGTACAGAAGGACTCCCGGCTTGGCCACCCTCTGCTTCAGGATCCCAGCGCCAACCCGACGCCCGTGGTGGCCCCCTTCCGCGGCGCGTCCCCCTGTGCGGCGTAGTACAGGCGCAGGGCGCCCCCGACCGGACGCACGTCCAGGCCGCCAACCCAGCGTTCGCTCCAGCGGTCGCTCGCGAGCTGAACCGGCGAGGAGCCGAGGGGCTGAAACTGACGTCCATCCTCCGATCCCAGGAGGTGGATCGTCGATGTACAGGTACCTTGAGCGTCGCGGGCGAGCGCGCTCTGGAAGGCGACAAAGCCATCTTCTACCGGCATCACCCTCAGGCTTCCCGCGCCAGGGCGCGTCGGCGCGTCGCGCTCGCTGGGGCTGAGCAGCGGCGCGGGGAAAGGCGTGAACGGTCCGTCCAGATTGCGCCCCTCCGCCAACCCGATGTGGCGCGTCGTCTCGAGCTCCCTGTCCTCGAGCCGCGTCAGGCCGGCGCTGTAGCTGAGGATCAGCCGGTCGCCGACGCGCACCAGGCCTGGGTGACAGAGGGCCTCTGTCTGCCCGTGGCGGTGCCAGGGCAGGCTCGGCCGCAGCAGGACGCGCGGGGGGCTCCAGGCGCGAAGATCAATCGAGTTACGTATCTCGATATGGCTCTGCCGGGGTCGCCAGGGCAGCAGGTGCGTGGCCTGCTCGTAGATCAGGTGGTATCGCCCCTGGTCCTGGAAGAGGAAGGCGCCGCGCACCCCGCGCAGCACGGGAGGATCCTGCCGGACCCAGCTCACGCCGTCATCGGAGACGTGGTGATGGAGCCCCCAGCGCGAGCTGGCGAAGAGGTGCCAGCGCTCGTCGGGGGTCTGGCCCGGCGGCAGGAAGCTCGGATCCGCCAGCAGCGGGCTGCCCAGCGGCGGCGGGATCAGCGGGCACTGGGGGTGGTCATGCCAGCGCAGCGCGCCGACCGCCGCCATCGTCCAGCGAGCGGTCGGCGCGTAGGCCTCGGGGTGCCAGGGCAGCGGCTGGGAGCGAGGGGGCAGGGCCATGCGTTTATTCTAGCATGTTGGATACCACTTCGCTCGCCGGGGCCGCTCCTCAGCCCTTCGGCGCGGCGGCGTTGAGGGCGTCGAGCTCCGCCTGCTTCGCCTGGACGTTGTCAGCCTGCGCCTTCGCGGCCTGGGCTGCCTTCTCGGCCTCGGACTTCTTGGCCTCAGCCGCCGCCTTCGCGTCGCCCGCCGCCTTCTTCTGGGCTGGCTTCTTCGCCGCGGCCAGCGCCTCGTCGGCGGCCTTGACCGCCGCCTCGGCCTCAGCGCGCAGGGTCGTGGCGGTCTGCTCCAGCGCCGCCAGCGTGGCCTTCTCCGCCGCCACCGCGGCGCTCGCCGCCGCCACCTTCGCCGCATGCGCCTCGGCGACGGCCACCGCCTCGACCAGGGGCTTCAGCTTCGCGAGGCCATCCTCGAAGTCCTTGCCGACCCCGGCCTCGATCTTCTTCTTGAAGAGCCTGGTCATGCCCTTGAGCTTGCCGTCGGTGTACCAGGTCACGCTGACCGGGTCCGCGCCGGCGATGGCGATGTAGCCGCCGTTGGCCGTCTTGGACTTGCCGAAGAACAGGTCGTAGTAGACGGTGCTGCCTTCGACCTTCGTGAAGACCATGCGGCCCTGGCCCAGCACCGGCCCGTCCCAGCTCATCTCGTGGCCCACGGTCCCGGGATCCCCTTTGTAGGCCCAGACGCCCGTGGGGTCCTTCTGGTCGTTCCAGGCGGTCCACTGCTGCCAGTTGGGCAGGTTGCCCGTGTAGCGGAAGACCTGCTCCGCCGTCGCGTTGATCTGGATGGTCTCGCTCGCGACCCAGTAGCCCTTCTTCTCCGTCGTCGGCGCCGCGTCCTCGGCCCGAGCCTCTCCGCCTGCATGGACGCCGAGCGCGAGCCCGGCGAGGACGATCAACCACAGCTTCCGTGTCATCATGGACCTCCGAGGGATGGACCCCGAACCTTATTGAGATCGTTTTGCCGCGGCAATCCCCCTCCCTGGCGGTCCTGCGCGATAATCCCGCACGATCATCCCTCGGAGTCGTCATGCGCACGTTGTTGACCTTGCTGGTCCCCCTCTGTCTCGCCGCGGTCGAGCCCGCGCCCGTCGGCCCCGCCCCCGCCGAGGACCCCGTCGCTCAGCGGGGCGAGCAGCTCTACCGGGTCGCCGCCTGCGTCGGCTGCCACTCGCTGCCCGACGGCTGGCCCAAGCAGGGCGAGCCCGTCCACCTGGCCGGCGGGCGCGACAACCCCACCATGTTCGGCACCTTCTACGCCCCGAACATCAGCCCCGACCCGACCGTCGGCATCGGGAGCTGGACGGAGGAGGACTTCTTCCGCGCCATGCGCGAGGGGCGCTCACCGGAGGGGCGGATCTACTGGCCGACCTTCCCCTACATGGCGTACACGAAGCTGACCGACGAGGACATCCACGCGCTGTGGGTCTACCTGCGCTCCCAGCCGGCCGTGACCAGCGTGGAGCGCGCCGCCGAGCCGAAGCCCTTCTACCGTATCCCCGGCCTGATCCGCCTCTGGCGCGGGCTCGAGTTCCGCTCGGGCGCCTACGAGCCCGACCCCGAGCAGAGCGAGACCTGGAACCGCGGCGCCTATCTGGTCCAGGCCGTCACCTACTGCGACCAGTGCCACACCCCGCGCGGTCGGAGCGGGCTCATGCAGCGCCGCCGCTACCTGGCCGGCGGCGCGAACATGGGCAAGGACGAGATCCATCCGAACCTGACGCCCCACCTCACCGCCGGCATCGGGAGCTGGAGCGAGGCGCAGATCGCCAGCTTCCTGGAGACCGGGGTGAAGCCCAGCGGCGAGACCGCCTACGAGCCGTGGATCATGGCGGAGAAGGTCGTGGACAGCTACCGCTGGCTCTCCGAGGCCGACCGCCTGGCCATCGCCACCTACCTGAAGAGCGTCCCGCCGAACGACTTCGATCCGGCCGCCCACGACTGGTAGGAGGCGCCTCCGCGGCTTAGGCGGCCCGGCGTGAGCGCCCCTCGGACCAACGCGAAGATCGGCGAGGCGCTGGCGCTGGCGCTGGCGCTGGCGTCGGCGCTGTCGCTCCTGGCGCTCTCGCTGACGCGGCGGCTGAACTTCGACGAGCCGCTGGCCCTGCGCGCCGGCTGGCTGGCCCTCGAGGGCATCGACGCGCGCCCGGCCTTCGTCATGCCCTGGACCCTCTGGCTGGGCGCGCTCGGGCACCTGCTCGCCGATCCGGGGGCGGTGATCCTCGCCGGTCGGCTCTCCGCGCTGCTCCTCGTCGGCGGGGCCTTCGGGCTGGCGGCGCGGGCGGCTGGCCTCGGGCGGCTGGGCGTCGCGCTCGCCGTGATCCTCTGCGTCGGTCAGGCGAGCTTCATCGTGCATGGGTTGGAGTTTCGATACGACGCCGCGATTCTGGGTGGACTTCTGCTCGGCCTGGCGGCGCTGCTGCGGGCCTCACCGCGCGCCGATCTCGCCCTGGGCGCCGTCGCCGGCTGGCTGGCCCTGCACCACCTGAAGGGCGCCTTCTTCGCCGCGGCGCTCCTGATCATCGCCGGAGCGGCGCGCGGGCGCGGCCTCTCCCTGCGCCGCGTGGGCCTGGGCCTGGGCCTCGCCGCGCTGACCTGGGCCGGGCTGCTCAGCGCGCTCGGCCTCTGGGGAGCCTGGGGGCGCAGCCTGGACGAGTTCATCGGGCTGGCGGGCAGCGGTCGGTCGGACCCTGTCGAGGCGCTCCTCTGGGTGCTTCGCCGCGATCTCGGCTGGTGGCTGCTCGTCCTCGCGGGCCTCCTCACGCTCGCGCTGCGGCGCCCCCGGCCGCTCGACGAGCGCATCCTGCTGGCGCTCGGGCTGGTGGCGGCGGGCTTCCCGCTGCTCCACCCGCGCCCGTGGAGCTACATGCTGGCCCTGCCGGCGCCCTTCTTCGCGCTGCTGCTGGCGCGGGTGGGAGAGGGCCTGCCTGCCGGCCGCGCGCGCTGGGCGGCGCTCGGGGTCGTGGGGATCGCGGGGATCGTACAGGACGTTCAGGGCGGCGCGATCTGGACCCAGCTCCGGCGGGGCCTGCGCGCCGACGGGCAGGACGCCGTGACGTGCATGCGCGTCGCCCGCGCCGAGCTGGACCCCAGCCTGGAGGTCTTCGACCCGAGCGGCCTGCTCTGGTTCGCCCGACCCTGCGTCCCCGACTGGTACCTGGACACCCTCTTCGCCCAGGGCCTGGCCGACGGGAGCTGGATGCCCGAGCTGGCCGCCGGTCTCCCCACCCAGTGCGCCGTCGTCGTCCAGACCTACCGCCTGAACATGCTCTCGGATGAGCTCCGCGCCGCTCTCGCCGCCGAGCGGGTCGCCGTCGGTCCCCTCTGGCTGCTCCCCGACGAGCCGCGCCTGGACGGCCTGCGCGCCACGCCGGAGCTGGAGCACCTCAGCCTGGAGAGCTACAAGTAAGGGTGGATCTTCTCGCGCTCAGCGCCCCTGCTCGCAGATCTGCCCGCGGCGCGCCGCGAGGGCCTGGTCGAGGGCGGGGTGCGGGGCGGCGCCCAGCCAGGGGGCCACCACCTGAGCGCCGAGGAGCGTGCCGCAGAACTCCCGGATCCGGCCGCTCTGCACGAGGAAGGGGGTGAGCTGGCTGAGGAAGCGCTCGGCGCCGGCCGCCTCGCAGCGGCGCGCGTCCTCCGGCGGCAGCGTCGCGCACAGGCTCAGGTCCACCGCCGCGCTGGGGCCGAAGGCGGCCTGATAGAACATCTGCCAGTAGCGGGTCTCCAGATCGGTGTGCTCGGCCAGCGCGGGCGCCCAACGTTCATAGAGCTGGTTCGCCGTCGGCAGGCGCTCCTGGAACTGGCCCGGGCCCATCCCCGCGCTCAGGCGGCTCAGCTCGCCCATCCACAGGTGCATGCCGCAGTCGTCGCGGAAGGCGCCGGCCGCGCCGCACAGGGCGGCGGCGCGCTCGGTCTGGCCGCGGCGGGCCATCATCTCGGCGCCCTCGAAGTGGCACTCGTCCCGCCAGGCGCCCTCCGGCACCCGCGCGCACCAGACCGAGGGGTCCTGGCGCATGCCCTTGCTGGCCTGCATGGCGATGACCAGCGCGCAGTCGCCGGCCAGGGCGGGGTCGCTCAGGCTGGCGCAGACGCTGAGCGCCTGCTCCGGGTCGGTGAAGCCCTCGCGCAGGAGCTGGTCGTAGCGCGCGACGTCCGTGGCGACGCGGGCGGGCTCGCAGGCCAGCAGCAGCAGCAGGGGCAGCATGGTCCAGGATGCTACCTCAGGCGTGGGGCGGCCCGTTCTGCGCTATATTGACCCCATGACATCGACCGCCGAGAACCTCCGCTACGCGACCGAGGCCGAGTTCTTCGCCATCCCCGAGGACGAGCGCTTTCACGAGCTGCTCGCGGGGGAGATCGTGCAGAAGGCGATGCCCTCGGGGAGGCACGGCAGCGCGCAGCTGCGGGCTGGCCGCCTCCTCGGCGGCTACGACCGGCGGGACGGGGATGGCCCCGGGGGGTGGCGCTTCGCCAGCGAGTGCGAGGTCCGCCTCTTCCCGAACACGATCGTCCGGCCCGACATCGCCGGCTGGCGTCGCGCGCGGCTGGCCCGCTTCGCCGACAGCGGCCCGGTCGAACTCGTCCCAGACTGGATCTGCGAGATCCTCAGCCGATCCAACTCCTATCGCGATCTCTGGGACAAGATGGGGCTTTATCACGAGGCCGGCGTGCCCCACTACTGGGTGCTCGACCCGGAGCGGCGCACCCTGCGGGTCCACCGCTGGACGAAGGAGGGCTACCACGTGGTGCTGAGCGCCCACGCCCACCAGACCGTCCGCGTCGAGCCCTTCGAGCTCCTCGACATCCCCATCGCCGAGCTCTTCGACGACGAGGGCTGAGGCCACCATGACATCGACGACATCGACCGCCGAGAACCTCCGCTACGCGACCGAGGCTCAGTTCTTCGCCATCCCCGAGGACGAGCGCTTCCACGAGCTGCTCGCGGGGGAGATCGTGCAGAAGGCGATGCCGGGCTTCCGCCATGGCCAGGCGCAGGGGAGCCTCGTCAGCGTGGTGCGCCCCTATGCACGCCCGCTCAGCACGCCGTCCACTCCGGGCGGCTGGCGCTTCTCGACGGAGTGTGAGGTGCGCCTCTTCCCGGACACGGTGGTCCGCCCGGACATCGCCGGCTGGCGGCGCGAGCGCCTGCCCCGCACGGTGGGCCATGGTCCCATGACCATCGCCCCAGACTGGATCTGCGAGGTCCTGAGCCCGAGCAGCGGCTATCGCGATCTCTGGGACAAGATGGCGATCTATCATCAGGCGGGCGTGCCCCACTACTGGCTGCTCGACCCGGAGCGCAAGGCCCTGCAGGTCCACCGCTGGTTGGAGCGCGGCTACCAGAACATCCTGCACGCCCACGCCCACCAGACCGTCCGCGTCGAGCCCTTCGAGCTCCTCGACATCCCCATCGCCGAGCTCTTCGACGACGAGGGCTGATCGTCACCCCGCCGCCATGAAGGCAGGTTACGCCTTCCTCCTGCGGCGGAGCCTCTCATGCGCACGATCCCGGTCCTGGCGTTCTCGCTCCTGGCCTGCTCGCTCACGGCCTGCTCGGACACCACGCTGAAGGTGGTCGCCAGCGCGCCCACGGCCTCGCTGCTCAGCCCGTCGGAGGGCGACGCCTTCGTCCAGGGGCAGGACACGGTCACCTTCTACGGGCAGGTGGGCGACGAGGACCAGGCGCCCGAGACGCTCACCGTGCTCTGGCTGAGCAACCAGGACGGGGCGCTCTCCAGCCTGCCGGCGGACACGGCCGGGACGAGCATGTTCGAGCTCCCCGCCGCCTCGCTCGGCCTGGGCGAGCACACCATCACCCTCTCGGTCTCGGACAACGACGGCCTCAACGCCAGCGAGGAGATCACGGTGGACGTCCTCCCCGCTGACGCCCCGCCCGAGGTGGCGATCACCGCGCCGGCCGCGGGCGAGGACTTCGACGCCGGCGAGGCCATCACGTTCACCGGCCAGGCCTCGGACGCGCGCACGGACAGCGCGGAGCTGCTCTACGAGTGGGAGAGCGATGTCTACGGCCTGCTGGACAGCGGGATGGTGTCCAGCGCCGGCGCCACGACGTTCACCACGGCGGCCCTGGAGGAGGGCGAGCACCACGTCACGCTGCGCGTCACGGACGCCGACGGCTACGCGGGCGAGGCCAGTGTTCACGTCATCGTGAACCACGTGAACGCCGCGCCGGAGGCGGAGATCGTCTCGCCGGCCAACGGCTCGGGCGAGCGCGTCGGGCGGCTGGTCACCTTCGAGGGCCTGGTCAGCGACCCCGAGGACGAGGCCAGCCTGCTCACCGCCGCCTGGTCGTCCGACCTCGACGGGGCGCTCTGCGCGGGCGGCGCGGACTCCTCGGGCAGCACGAGCTGCAGCACGGACGCCCTCGGCGTCGGGCTCCACACGATCACGCTCACGGTCACGGACAGCGCGGGCGAGGAGGCCTTCGCCAGCCTGAGCTTCGAGGTCTACGAGGAGAACACGCCGCCGGGCTCGCCCGAGGTGGCGATCTCCCCCGTGGCGCCGACGACGACCGATGACCTCACGGTCAGCGTCGTGGTGGACGCCGAGGACGAGGACGGCGACGCCGTCAGCTACAACTACCAGTGGTACCGCGACGACGCCCTGATGAGCGGCTACACCGGCGCCACGGTGGCCGCCGCCCGCACCGCCAAGGGCGAGGTCTGGATGGTCGAGGTCACCGCCACCGACGGCGAGGACGAGGGCCTGGCCGCCACCGCGGAGGTGCTCATCCTGGACACGCCGCCCGAGATCAGCGCCGTGAGCCTCACGCCCGCGGCGCCGACCACGCTGGACACGCTCACCTGCGCGCCCGTCGGCTGGTTCGACGCCGACGGGGACGTCGAGGACTACACCTGGCGCTGGGAGGTGGACGGCCGCGTCGTCTCGGGTGCTGGCGAGGCCACGCTCAGCGGCGCCTTCGAGAAGAACCAGGAGGTGGTCTGCGAGGCCACGCCCTGGGACGGAGAGGAGGCCGGCGACCCGGTGCGCTCGGACGCGGTGACGGTGGTGAACTCGCCCCCCGAGGCGCCAGAGATCGCCGTCGATCCGGCGTACCCGGTCACGGGCGACGATCTGGACGTGGTGTTTTCGGTCGCCGCCAGCGACGCCGACGACGATCCGCTCACCACCACCTATGTCTGGTCCAAGGACGGGGTTGTCTCCACCCGCTACACGTCGGCCACCGTCCCCGCCTACGCCACCTGCCTCGAGGTGGTCTGGGTGGTCTACGTGGTCGTGGACGACGGCGTCGACATCGCCGTCTGCG